>DASQFN010000080.1 GCA_035633115.1 Gemmatimonadaceae bacterium
GGGGAGTGTCGAGCTACCGGAAGGAATGGAGATGGTGATGCCGGGTGACAACGTTCAGATGACGATCGAGCTGATCACGCCGATCGCGATGGACGAAGGTCTGAGGTTCGCGATCCGAGAGGGCGGCCGCACGGTAGGCGCTGGTGTAGTAACCAAAATCATCAAGTAACTCGAGGCTCCGAGGCTCTCATGGCTGGAAGAATTCGCATCCGACTCAAGGCGTTCGATCACGCGGTGATCGACCAGGCGGCGGCGGACATCGTCCGCACCGCCGAGAAGACGGGCGCGCAGGTGTCTGGTCCGATTCCGCTCCCGACGAAGACCAAGCGGTGGACGGTTCTCCGGTCGCCGCATGTCGACAAGAAGTCACGCGAGCAGTTCGAGCTCAAGACGCACAAGCGGCTGATCGACATCCTCGACAGTCGCGCGGCAACAGTCGACGCACTGACCAAGCTGGATCTTCCGGCCGGCGTCGATGTCGAGATCAAGGTCGAGTAGCAATCATCTCACGCTGAAAGAACTCCAATGATCGGCATAATCGGTAAAAAGGTCGGGATGACGCAGATCTTCAACGAGCAGGGACAGCAGATCCCCTGCACGGTTGTCGAAGCACCGCCGAATCCCGTCGTTCAGGTGCTCGCGCCGGAGACCGCCGGCGTCGCGTCGGTGCAGCTCGGCTACGGCGAGCAGCGCATTCGTCGCGCGTCGAAGAAAGGTGAGAAGACAATTCTGCGCGGTCGCAGAGCTCACAAAGCGGTGATTGGTCACGCGGCCAAAGCCGGACTCGCGACGGCGCCCGCGATTCTTCGCAGCTTCCGCCTCGATGACGCACCAAAGAATTCGGAAGTCCCAACGTTCAACCTCGGCGACACCGTAACAGTCGGAATCTTTGCGCCGGGCGATCATGTGAAGGTCACCGGGACGTCGAAGGGCCGCGGATTCCAGGGCGTAGTGAAGCGTCACGGCTTCCGCGGCGGACCGAACACGCACGGCAACACGAAGCACCGGCGGCCGGGTTCGATCGGCCCGGGCACCGATCCGTCGCGAGTCATCAAGGGCAAGAAGATGCCGGGACAGTATGGCAACAAGCGGCACACGCAAACGCACCTGCGCATCGAGCGCATCGATGCGGAGCGCAACCTGATTTATATCCGCGGCGCGATTGCTGGTCCGACGAACGGCATCGTGCTCGTGAAGAAGCAGGTCTAACGGAAATGCCTGAAACGACGACAATGAACGCCGCGGCGTACAACGCAGAGGGAGCTCAACGCGAATCGGTCGCCCTTCCGTCGGAGCTGTTCGACGGAACGGTGAACATGCCGGTGATGCACCAGGCGGTGAAGGCCTACCTCGCGAATCAGCGCCAGGGCAACGCATCCACCAAGACGCGGGGATTCGTCATCGGTGGAAACCAGAAGCCGTGGAAGCAGAAGGGTACCGGTCGCGCCCGTCAGGGCTCGACGCGCGCGCCTCAGTGGGTTGGCGGTGGAACAGTGTTTGGTCCGCGCCCCCGCAGCTACGCCGAAGCCGTGCCGCGAAAGGTTCGCGCACTCGCCCGGAAGAGCGCTCTGAATGCACGCGCTCGCGAGAACGCGATCATCGTGATCGACTCTCTCGAGTACGATGCTCCGAAGACGTCCCAGCTCGCGGGGCTACTCCGCACGCTCGGTCTCTACGGCAAGAAGGTTCTGATTCTCACTGACGGCGTGAAGCCGAACGTCTACATGAGCGGCCGCAACCTGACCGACACTCAGGTGCTGAACTATCCCGACGTCTCGACCTTCCACATCCTGTGGTCGGAAGTGGTGCTGATCGAGTCCTCCGCGCTCGGGCAGGATCTCGGCGCAGGGTCCGACGAGAGCGCTCCAGAGGAGCCGCGCGCCGAGGAGGGCGAGGCAAAGTCGCCGGCGAAGGCGGCGGCGAAGTCGGCAAAGTCGGCAAAGAAATCAACGCGCAAATCGGCTACGAAAACCACGGGCCGAAAGAGCGCCGCCAAGTCTGCTGCATCGGGCAAGTCCGCGCGCAAGGCGACGGCAAAGGCGCCAAAGCGCGCCGCAAAAAAGAAGGGGAAGTAAGCAATGGCTTCAATTCATAGAACGATCGTCCGGCCAATCGTCACCGAGCAGTCGTCGGCGGCTTACCAGGAGCGCGGGGAATACACCTTCCGCGTTGCAGGCGACGCTACGAAGACGACCATTCGCGGCGCGATCGAGAAACTGTTCGGAGTGAAGGTCACGAACGTCTGGACGTCGAACCAGCGCGGGAAGCCGCGTCGCGTCGGGCAGTCGATCGGACGCAGGCCGCACTGGAAAAAGGCGATCGTGAAGCTTCGCCAGGGCGACACCATCGACATCTTCGAGGGTTAGGTAAATGGGCGTTCGTCAGTTCAAGCCGGTCACAAAGAGCTCGCGCTTCCGAAGCGTCTCCGATTTCGCCGATATCACACGCACGACACCGGAGAAATCGCTCGTCTCGCCGCTCAAGAAGTCCGGCGGCCGCGACAATCACGGTCACATCGCGATGCGCCGCATCGGCGGAGGCCACAAGCGCCAGTACCGGATCATCGACTTCAAGCGCAACAAGCACAACATGCCGGCCGTTGTGCAGCACATCGAGTACGACCCGAACCGCTCGGCGCGCATTGCGCTGGTGCAGTACGAGGACGGCGAGAAGCGGTACATCATCCATCCGAAGGGACTGTCCGTCGGCGACAAGATTGTCTCCGGTCCGGGCTCGGACACGAGAACCGGAAACGCAATTCCGCTGCGCGAGGTTCCGCTTGGAACCGATGTGCACAATGTCGAGCTCAAGCCGGGAAAGGGCGGGCAGGTCGCTCGCTCTGCGGGAACCTCTGTCGAGGTTGTCGCCAAGGAAGGCGAGTACGTCACGCTGCGCATGCGCTCGACCGAGATGCGTCTCGTGCACGGGACATGTCTGGCGACGATTGGCGTCGTGGGCAACGCCGAGCACGAGCTGTTGTCCGCCGGCAAGGCGGGGAAGTCGCGCTGGCTGGGGAAGCGTCCGAAGGTTCGCGGTGAAGTGATGAACCCGGTGGATCACCCGCACGGCGGGCGCACACGCGGCGGGCGCAACGTCGTCAGCCCATGGGGAAAGAAGGAAGGCGTCAAGACGCGCCATCACAAGAAGGCTTCGCAGCGTATGATCGTTCGCGGTCGGAAGCGCGGCAAGGCGACGAAGTAGTCAACCAGGGAATCAGTAAATGGCGAGAAGCGTAAAAAAAGGGCCGTACATTCAGGAAGCGCTGCAGACGAAAGTCGACGCGATGAACTCGTCGAACGCGAAGAAGGTCATCAAGACCTGGGCGCGGTCGAGCACGATCATCCCGGACTTCGTGGGCCATACTTTCGCCGTGCACAACGGCAACAAGTTCATTCCGGTCTACGTGACGGAGAACATGGTCGGGCACAAGCTCGGCGAGTTCTCACCTACGCGGCTCTTCCGCGGTCACACCGGCGCGAAGGCCGTCGACAAGAAGGCCACCGGCGTTCCGACCGCACCAGCCGCTGCACCAGCGCCGAGGGCGGGAGCTAAGTAATGGCCGCCAAAGCGAAGGCAGCATCGAAGAGCGCGGCGAAGAAAACAGCCCAGCGCGACGAGGGCGATGACGCGACGACTGCTGCCCCTGCGGCGCCTCGAAAGACGGCCGCGCGGAAGAGCACGCGTAACGACGCTCCTGTACTCGCTGATGCGCGCGCGTTCCAGCGCAGCACGCGGCAGTCGCCATACAAGATGCGCCTCGTTATCGACCAGATTCGCGGCAAGAACGTCAACGACGCGCTCGGTCTGCTCAGGTTCTCGAAGAAACACGCTGCGAAACAGATAGAGAAGGTGCTCAACAGCGCCGTGGCGAACGCGGAATACTCAGCGCGAAGGAACAACGAATCGCTCGATGTCGACACGCTTTACATCAAGCGCGCGATCGTCAATGAAGGTCAGAAGATCAAGCGGTTCATGCCGGCGGCCCAGGGACGGGCGACACCAATTCAGAAGCGGACCAGTCACGTCGAGATCGTGATCGGCGCCAGGGAAGGAGGGGGGAAGTAATGGGACAGAAGACACATCCGATCGGGTTCAGACTCGGGATCTCCAAGACATGGAGATCCACCTGGTATGCGAACCGCGACTTTCCCGCGCTGCTGCGCGAGGACGAGCTGCTGCGCGATTATCTGAAGCAGCGGCTCGGTCACGCCGCGATTGCCGACATCCGCATCGAGCGGAAGCCTGGCAAAGTGGTCGTGACGATTCACACCGGGCGTCCGGGCGTCGTGATCGGAAAGAAGGGAACCGAAGTCGATCAGCTTCGCGATGAGCTCGCGCAGATCTCGGGCAAGGAAGTCGGGATAAACGTCGAGGAGATCAAGCGGCCGGAGCTCGATGCACAGCTCGTGGCGGACAACATCGCCAACCAGCTGGCGCAGCGAATCTCATTTCGCCGCGCGATGAAGCGTGCCGTGCAGAGCGCAATGCGAATGGGCGCGGGCGGAATCAAGATCAAGTGTGGCGGACGACTCGGCGGGGCCGAGATCGCGCGTACCGAGGGATACCACGAAGGTCGAGTGCCTTTGCACACTTTGCGGGCTGACATCGATTATGCCACGTCGACGGCGAAGACGACGTTTGGCACCATCGGCGTTAAGGTCTGGCTGTTCAAGGGCGAGATTGTCGAGGATCGACGTGGGAAGACCTACTCTACCGGGGTTTGATTCCGTTGCCCGTACCTGTTGGCCGTTACGCGTTCGCCGCTGCCCGTTAGCCGCCCGCCCGCTGCCCGTTACCAGTTACCCGTTATCCGCAAACAGAAATGTTGAGTCCGAAGCGAGTCAAGTTCAGAAAGATGTTCAAAGGCCGCACGAAGGGTCACGCTACGCGTGGCTCTACAGTCGCGTTCGGCGCGTTCGGTTTGCAGGCCGTCGAGCCAGGTTGGGTTTCCAATCGGCAGATCGAAGCGGCACGTGTCGCGCTCACGCGCCACATCAAGCGCGGCGGAAAAGTCTGGATCAGAATCTTCCCCGACAAGCCAATCACGAAGAAGCCGGCGGAAACACGCATGGGAAAGGGAAAGGGATCACCGGAAGGCTGGGTCGCAGTGGTGAAGCCTGGACGCGTCATGTTCGAGCTCGAGGGTGTGACGCCCGAGATCGCGCGGAAGGCGCTTGCGCTGGCAGCCGCGAAGCTCGGCGTGAAGTCGAAGTTCGTGGCCAGAGAGGAGGCTCACACCGATGCTCAGTAAGGACATTCGCGAGATGAGCGAGGCGGATATCCGTACCCGCATCGCAGAAATGGAGGAGGAGAGGTTCCGCCTCAAGTTCCGCGCGGGAACGGAGACGCTGGAAGATCCACTCCGCCTTCGTGTGATTCGCAAGGACATCGCCCGGCTCAATACGGTGCTGCGCGAGAAGATCATCGGGATCGTCGAGGCCGGCACGTCGGCGTCGCTTCCGAAGGCGAGGAGCGCGACGAAAACGCGCGTGAGCCGCCGTACAAGAACGGGCGCGAGTCGCTCGAGCAAGAGGGCATAGGACAGAATGGCCGAGATACTTGAGAACGCTCAGGGTGTGAACCGTACGTCGCGAAAGACGCGAATCGGTACAGTCGTGAGCGACAAGATGGACAAGACCGTCGTCGTCTCGATCGAGCGTCGCGTGCAGCACCCGGTGTACGGCAAGATGGTGCGCCGGACCAAGCGGCTGAAGGCACATGACGAGAAGAACGATGCGAAGACCGGCGACACCGTGCGGATCATGGAGACGCGCCCCTTGTCGAAGGACAAGCGGTGGCGGCTCGTGGAAATCGTCGAGCGCGCGCGCTAGCACACACTGCGGTAGAACCAGGATTCCTCAATGATTCAGCAAGAGTCGGTGGTCAAGGTCGCGGACAATTCTGGCGCGAAGACGGCGCTCGTGATCCGCGTGCTCGGCGGCACCCGCCGGAGGTATGCGGGGCTGGGCGACGTTGTCATCGTCACGGTGAAAAACGCGCTGCCCAATGGGACAGTGAAGAAATCGGAGGTCGCGCGCGGGGTGGTGGTTCGGACGGCGAAAGAGACTCGCCGAAAGGACGGCTCGTACATCCGCTTCGACGAGAACGCGATCGTGATCATCAACGAAGCGGGAGAGCCGCGCGCCACCCGCATCTTTGGACCAGTAGCGCGCGAGCTGAGAGAGAAGAAGTACATGAAGATCGTCTCGCTCGCGCCGGAGGTTTTGTAGGATGAGACTGCTCAAGCACCGGAAGACCGCGAAGAATCGGAACACGACGAGGCACGGGATCAACTCCGAGCGCGTGAAGATGCGCGTGTCGAAGGGCGATACCGTGCGCGTGATGCGGGGCGACGATAGGGGCAAAGAGGGGAAGGTGCTGCGCATCTACCCCAAGAACGGCCGGGTTCTGGTAGAAGGCGTGAACATCGTCAAGAAACATCGCAAGGCACGGACTCCGGACGACAAGAGCGGAATCATCGAGCAGCCGGCAGCAGTGCATGCCTCGAACCTTATGCTGATAGACGCCAGGACAGGCGAGCCGACCCGCACGAAGGCGCGCATCGACACCGATGGAACCAAGGAACGGGTGGGCGTACGAACGGGGGAGCCTATCCCCCGGGTACGCTGACGGAGAATCGATAAATGGCCGACAAAGAGAAGAAGCACGTGAAAGGAGCGGGACCACCCAAGCCTCCCGGCGGCGACGCGAAGGAAGCGAAGGGAAAGGGAAAGAAGAAGGAAGGCGGCGAGCAGAAGCAGCAGGCGCATGCCGGTGCCGGACTTCCCGCTCCTCCGCCACGCCTCAAGATCTACTACCTGGAGACCGTACGCGACCGCCTCAAGGAGCAGTTCGGCTACAAGAACTCGCACGAGATTCCGACCGTCGAGAAGATCGTTCTCAACTGCGGCGTCGGCGAAGCGATCAAGAACCCGAAAGTGCTCGACAAGGTAGTCGAGGAGCTCGCGGTGATCAGCGGTCAGCGTCCGGTGCGGCGCAAGGCGAAGAAGTCGATCGCCAACTTCAGCCAGCGCGAAGGGCAGGAGATTGGAGCGGCGGTGACGCTGCGCGGGGCGCGGATGTGGGAGTTCATGGATCGCTTCATCACCGTCGCGATCCCGCGAATTCGCGATTTCCGCGGAATCAACACCCGCTCGTTCGACGGCCGCGGGAACTACAGCATGGGTGTGAAGGAGCAGATGATCTTTCCGGAGATCAATTACGACATGGTCGAGCAGATCCACGGGATGGACATCACATTTGTGACCACGACGAACAAGGACGACCAGGCGTTCGCTCTCCTGCGGGAGCTCGGCATGCCGTTCAAGGGCGATGACAAGCCCATCGTCGTTCAGAGCTGACAGTGGGCAACATTTTTTCAGAGAGACTTGGGTATGGCGCGTAAGGCCATGATTGAGAAGAGCAAGCGGAAGCCGAAATTCGACGTCCGGCAGCACAACCGCTGCGGGAGATGCGGGCGCTCGCGGGCGTTCCTCCGAAAGTTCGGTGTATGCCGAATCTGCTTCCGGGAGCTGGCGCTGTCCGGATTTATTCCGGGTGTGAGAAAGGCGAGTTGGTAATACTGCGGACTGCGGACTACTTCGGACTATTGCTGACTGCTGACAAACCGCACTACGAACTGCGGACTAACTAGGGAAGATACTGATGAGTATGACAGATCCTATCGCCGACATGCTGACGCGCATCCGCAATGCATGCGGAGCTAAGCACCGACGCGTTGATATGCCTGGTTCGAAAATGAAAGTCGAGATAGCGAAGATCCTGAAGGAGAACCACTTCATTCAGGACTACAGGACGCTCGAGGCGGAGACCGGGCGGCAGACGCTGCGCGTCGTACTCAAGTACGCGCAGGGCGGCCAGCCGGTGATCCGCGAGCTCCAGCGCGTCTCGACACCGGGACTTCGCAAGTACGTTGGCGTCACCGAGATCCCGCGCGTTCGAAACGGACTCGGCATGGCGATTCTGAGCACGTCAAAGGGGCTGATGTCCGACCGCCAGGCGCGCCAGGCGCGCACCGGCGGCGAGATTCTCGCCCTCGTCTGGTAGGGAAGGAGAACTCACGAATGTCACGCATTGGAAAACATCCCGTCGCCGTTCCAAACGGCGTCACTGCCTCGATCGAAGGGAACACGCTGAAGGTGAAAGGCCCGCGCGGGGAGCTCACGCGCACCTTTCATCCGGATATGAAGCTGACGGTGGACAACGGCAACGTCAGCGTTGCGCGTCCCTCCGACGAATCGAAGCACAAGGCGCTTCACGGCCTGAGCCGCACTCTCATCTCGAACATGGTCGAGGGAGTCACCAAGGGCTACCAGAAGCAGCTCGACATCATCGGCGTCGGCTACAAGGCCGAGACGCGCCCGTACGGCCTGCAGCTGGCGCTCGGGTTCTCGCATCCGGTCGAATACCGGGCACCGGAAGGCATCAAGCTCACGGCGCCGGTGCCGACGCAGATTCTCATCGACGGCGCAAACAAGGAGATCGTCGGGCAGGTCGCCGCGGAGCTTCGCAGTCTGCGCCCGCCCGAGCCGTACAAGGGAAAGGGCATCAAGTACGCCGGCGAGCAGATCCGCAGAAAAGCGGGTAAGGCGGGAGGCAAGTAATGGCGAAGATGGCAACTCGGGGCCGGGCTGGACTGCGGACGCGGCGCCACTACCGAATCCGCAAGCGGGTGAATGGAACCGGCGAGCGTCCTCGTCTCGTAGTCTACAGATCGCTGAAGCATATCTACGCTCAGCTCGTGGATGACGTGACTCAGCGCACTCTCATGACGGCGACCGATCAGGGACTCAGCGGCAAGAAAACTGAGAAAGCTGCCGAAGTCGGCAAGCGCATAGCGCAGAAGGCAAAGGAAGCGGGCGTCACGAGAGTCGTGTTCGACCGCGGAGGATATCTGTATCACGGCCGCGTGAAAGCGGTGGCCGATGGAGCCCGCGAAGGCGGCTTGGAGTTTTAGATAAATGGCGGAGAACGAAAATCAGGAAGGCGAAGCACCGGCAGCACCGGCAGCACCGGCAGCACCGGCAGCTCCGGCAGCTCCGGCAGCTCCGGACGAGCGGCCCGCGGCGAGCGAAGAGCGACCGGCGGCGGCTGAAGAGCGTCCGGCACGGTCGACAGGTGGACGCAGCGCGCGCAGCGGCGGCGGAGCCGGCGGGCCTGGAGGTCGCGGCGGCCGCGGCGGTGGTGGACGCGGCGGTCCGGGCGGCGGACGTGGCGGACCCGGCGGCGGTCGAGGCGGGCCCGGCGGCGGCGGTGGTCGCGAAGGCGCGGCAGGACGCTCGCGCGACGGCAAAGGACGTGACGGCGGAAGAGGCGACGGTCGCGGCGGAGACGGCGGAAGCGAGCTGGTCGAGAATGTCATCGCGATCAATCGCGTCGCCAAGGTTGTGAAGGGTGGCCGGCGGTTCTCCTTCAATGCCCTCGTCGCCGTGGGCGACGGCCAGGGCAAGGTGGGATTCTCGACGGGGAAGGCAAACGAAGTTTCCGAAGCGGTCCGCAAAGCGGTCGACAGCGCGCGCCGCAACATGACGCGCATCCCGATGACGGGCGGAACGATTCCGCACGAGGTCGTGGGCTGCCATGGCGCGGGCAAAGTTCTCATGAAGCCGGCCGCGCCCGGAGCAGGGGTAATTGCCGGCGGTGCCGTACGCGCTATCATGGAATGCGCCGGAATTCAGGACATTCTGACGAAGAGTCTCGGCTCGACGAATCCGCACAACATGGTTCTCGCCGCGCTCGACGGGCTGAAGCAGCTCACGACGGTCGAAGAGATCGCGCGCGAGCGCGGTGTGGAAGTGCACACGCTCGGCTATCGGTCGCGCGCGAAGATCAAGGAGGCACAACTTGGCTAGGACTCACGTTTGGTGGAATACCAAGGGCCCGAAGAAGACGGAGAAGTCGATACTCACGTCGGGCAATGTGCGGATCAAGCAGGTTCGGAGCGGCATCGGGCACACGTGGCGCATGCGACACACGCTCGCCGCGATGGGACTCAGGCACCATCAGGATGTGATCGTTGTGAAGGATTCTCCTTCGCTGCGCGGACAGATCAAGCGCGTTCGTCACCTGATCGAAGTGACGACGGTAGAGGAATAGACGAGTGGCGAGAAAGACAGCAGCTGAGGGTAAGCGCGACCACGAGATCATCGCGCGGTCCGAGAGGATCGGGCTTCACAATCTCGTTGCCGCGCCCGGCTCGCACCGGAATCGTAAGCGCCTGGGACGCGGCCCGGGATCGGGCACCGGAAAAACCTCCGGGAAGGGCCACAAGGGAATCAAGGCGCGCGCCGGCCATCACGGGCCCGGCGGAGGAAAGCCCCGGTTCGAAGGCGGCCAGATGCCGCTCACCCGGCGGCTGCCAAAGCGCGGTTTCACGAATATCTTTCGCGTCGAGCACCAGGTCGTTCGGTTGAACGATCTCGACCGTCTGCCCGAGGGAATGGAAGTGACTGAGCAGACGCTCGCCGACGTCGGGCTGATCCACAAGCGAAAGGGTCCGGCCAAGGTGCTGGCAAATGGCGATCTGTCGCGCGCCGTCACCGTTCGCGGCGTGAAGATGAGCGCCGGCGCACGCGCGAAGATCGAAGCGGCCGGAGGCCGCGTCGAGGAGTAACATGGCGCAAAACAACGCGGCATCGGCGGTTCAGAACATCTATCGGACCCCCGAGCTGTGGCAGAAAATCACCTTCACCTTCATATGCCTGGTGCTCTACCGCATCGGGTCGCATATCACGGTGCCTGGTGTGGACGTCGTCGCGATCACCGACTTCTTCAGGAATCAAGGCGGCGGCGGAATCCTCGGTCTCTACGACCTCTTCGTCGGCGGCGGACTCTCGCGGGCGACCGTGTTCGCGCTGGGAATCATGCCGTACATATCGGCCAGCATCTTCATGCAGATCGCCGGCGCAGTGGTGCCGACGATCGAGAAGATGCAGAAGGACGAAGAGGGACGAAAAAAGATCACGCAGTGGTCGCGTTATCTGACGGTCCTGCTCGCCATCGTCCAGGGATATGGATTCGCGCTGTTCACATCTTCGCTCGAGAATGCGGTCCTGCGCCCGGGAATGATGTTCACGTTCCAGATGGTGCTCTTCCTCACCGCCGGCGCAATCTTCGTCATGTGGCTCGGCGAGCAGATCACCGAGCGTGGTCTGGGCAACGGCGCCAGCCTCATAATCTTCTTCTCGATCGTCGAGCGATTCTGGCCCAGCATCTTCAGCACGTTCACCTTCGTCCAGACGCAGGCCGTCGGACTGTTCTCGCTCATCGTTCTCGGCGTCGTGATGGTGGCTGTGGTTGCTGGAACATGCGCTGTGACGATGGCCGCTCGACGGGTGATGATACAGATACCGCAGCGCACGATGGCCCGCGGCCGGATGCGCGAGGCGGCCAAGAATTTCATCCCGCTTCGCGTGAATGCTTCAGGCGTCATGCCGATCATCTTCGCCCAGTCGGTGATCGTGGTTCCGGGTGCCATTGCGCAATTCAGCGGCAATGAGCAGGCGAAGATAATTTCCGATTACTTCCAGCCGGGCACCTGGGTCTACTATCTGCTGTCTGCGACCCTGATTGTGTTCTTCACCTACTTCTACACGTCGATCATCTTCAACCCGATCGACCTTTCGGAGAACCTCAAGAAGCAGGGTGGATTCATTCCTGGCGTAAAGCCGGGAAGCAGGACGGCTGAATACATCGACCACGTCGTCACCCGCATCACGCTGCCTGGCGCAATCTTCCTGACGTTCATCGCTCTCCTGCCGATCTTCATTGCCGACATGATCAACGTGCCTTTCCAGTTCGGCGGAACGTCGCTCCTGATCGTTGTCGGTGTCGCGCTCGATACAATGGCGCAGATCCAGCAGCACCTGCTGCTCAGGAAATACGACGGCTTCATGAAGAAAGGTCGCGTGCGTTTCCGCGGCCGTCAGGCGATGGGCGGCTTCTAAAACCGACCCGTTAACCGCTGCCCGTACCTGTTGGCCGTTAGCCGTTAGTCGCTATCCGATCCCGTTACCAGGTTTGCAGTAACCCGCCGAGGCGGCCGATACATTAACGAATGATCATCGTGCTGCTTGGCCCACCGGGCTCGGGGAAGGGAACGCAAGGCGAGCGCCTCGCCGAGCGCCTCGGTATTCCGAAGATCGCAACAGGTGATGTGCTGCGAGAAGCGATTCGGGATCGCACAAAGCAGGGGCTCGCGGCCAAGGCGTTCATGGATCGCGGAGATCTCGTTCCGGACTCGGTGATTCTCGGCATCATGAAGGATGCGCTTGGCTCGCCGAGCGCCGCGAAGGGCGCGATTCTCGATGGCGTCGTGCGGACCGTTCCGCAGGCAGAGGGACTGGTGAAGCTGGTTTCCGAGCTCGGGCGAAAAGTGGACAAGGTTCTTCTTTTCGATATCGATGACGAGGAGCTCATCCGCAGACTCAGCGGGCGAACTGTCTGCGAGAACTGCCAGACGCCATACAAAGGTCGGGAGCCGGGCAGCATCTGCCCGAAGTGCGGCGGGAAACTGGTGCGCCGTCCGGACGACGAGTCTGCGGCAGTTCGCACGCGACTGCAGGTGTACCGCACGCAGACAGCGCCGGTGATCCAGTGGACGCGAGATCACGGGCTCGATGTCGCGGAGATCGACGCCACTGGCGAGCTCGACGCGATCACCGATCGCGCCATGAAAGCGCTGGAGTCATGATCCAGCTCAAGTCGCAACGGGAGATCGAAGTGATGGCTCGCGGAGGCCGGATCCTCGCCGAAGCCGTGACGTTAATGGAGAAGTCCGTGCGTCCGGGTATCTCGACGCAGGATCTCGACAAGATCGCGGAGGATTTCATCCGCAGCCACGATGGTGCGGTGCCGTCGTTCAAGGGCCTTTACAATTTCCCCGCCAGCATCTGTACCTCGATCAACAACGAGATCGTGCACGGTATTCCCTCTCGTAAGCGAGTGCTTGTCGAAGGAGATATCGTTTCCGTTGATATCGGCGTGAAGTTCGAGGGATATCACACGGATTCGGCGACGACCGTGCCGGTCGGCGAGATTGCTGATGAATCGCGCCGTTTGCTGGCGGTGACTCGCGAGGCGCTGGAGGCCGGCGTCAGCGCGGCAAGGAATGGGAACCACCTGGGGGACATCGGGGCTGCGGTTCAGCAGGTGGTCGAGCGGGGCGGCTTCAGCGTAGTTCGAGACCTCGTCGGTCACGGTATAGGGTCGGGCTTTCACGAAGAGCCGCAGGTTCCGAACTACGGCAAGCCGAAGCGCGGCTTGAGGCTCGTGCCCGGTCTTACCATCGCGATCGAGCCGATGGTGAATGTCGGCAAGTCTGGCATCCGGACGATGCCGGATCGGTGGACCGTGGTTACGATCGATGGTACGCGCTCTGCGCACTTCGAGCACACGGTCGCGATCACGGAGAATGCGCCGAGGATCCTGACAGCGGCGTGACTCAGGCGGGCAGAGCGTGGGGCAGTCAGGAAGCGACTACCGAGACTCCCCTGATTGCATTGAAATCGCTGTCGAAAGTTGCGACGAATCCGGGCGAATGTCGTCGCGCGACGGTCACGATGGCGGCATCGGTGAAGCTGAGATCGTGCGACCGGTCGCGCCCAAAGGTCTCGAACGTGTCGGAGAATATGTCCGAGCATGGAACGAAATCGATCTCCCGCGCATCGAGGAGAATCCTTCCCACGGTCACGGCC
The DNA here is from genome assembly GCA_035633115.1 of Gemmatimonadaceae bacterium. NCBI lineage: Bacteria > Pseudomonadati > Gemmatimonadota > Gemmatimonadia > Gemmatimonadales > Gemmatimonadaceae > Gemmatimonadaceae bacterium. The sequence goes on from DASQFN010000080.1 coordinate 13,716, forward strand.
ACCTTTCTGTCGCGCCGCGCTCGGAGCACGGTGACGGTTTCCAGGAAGACGTATTCGAGCAGAAGTCCCCGGCCCCACTTTCCACCGATCAGCTGAATCATCATGCGTGCCGCAGCGGCATGATGCACGTCACGGGTGTTGTAGTAGGCGATCAGGAAGCTCGAATCGAGCACGATCATTCCGCGTCAGTCTCGTATGCGATAGCATCGATCTCTTCGCTGACCCGCTCGTTGCCCTTTGGAAACGGCTCGGGGACGAGATCGAGAAGGCTCCCGGTCTTCGATGGCTGCGGACGGGCGAGATACGCGCGCATGGCCTCGCTGACCGCCTTTCCGACGGTCATTCCAGTGAGCGCCGCGCGCGACCTGAGCTTCCGATAAAGCTCGGCATCGATGTTCCTGATCGTCGTATCCATGTCACCAATGTAACACAATCCGGTATTGCATGCAACACAACGTCACGTTCTCGCTATTGCAGTGCTTTCTCTACCAAGTTCATTGTTGCTCTTGTGCGCGTCTCCGTCCGCTGCACCAGCTCCATCGCTTCGCGCACTAGAAGCTCCCCGCTCGAGGGGTCGTCGAGCGATGACACGTTGATTCGCACGTTGTAGGCGGCGCCTTTGCAACCCGCGTCGGCCAAGAGTGCGGCAACCCCCGAGTCCGTAATCGCCTTCGAATTACCCTTCTCTGCAACTGCGGCGGCGAGATCCGCAACGCCGGCACAGGCGCGAGCCGTCTCGAGCGGTATCTCTGACGCGGCGAGGAGCGCAGTCGTGATGGCCTGCTTCCGGGCGTCCACTTCCGCTTCCGTGCCCTTCGGCATCTTATACGCCGCAGATACCGCCGAATAAACTACGGCGTCACTCGCTACCAGGCCCTCGAGTTTTTCCATCAGCGCAGCGGCGCTCGACGCGATATCGGCGATCTCCGATTCAACGGCGGCGTATTTCTTTTTTCCGAGGGTGAGGCCGGTCACCATGCGGGTGAGCGCCGCGGCGAGTGCGCCTGCGTACGCCGCGACGCTGCCCCCACCGGGAACGGGCTCGGCTGACGCGACAGCGGAGAGAAACGCATCAGACGCCGCGGCGCGCTTCGCATCGGGAGCGGGGGACTGATCCACGCCTGCCGCGGCGGGCTTCGCCTCGGGAGTGGGGGACTGCTCTGCGACTGCCCCGGCGCCTGACGCGCGCATCGCGCCTGCGACCTGCCGCTCGAGCACCTGATCATTCGTGAACTGCGCGAGCTTGAGGTAGTGCTTTGCCGAGTCGAAGAGGACGCGCTCCGGAACGAGTCCGATGATCTCGCTCCACGTGACTTCGGCACCGGCTGCCTTTGCCTGCTCGGAGATGAAATCGAACGGAACGTGAAGTGGAGTGGCCTCGGTATCGACGAGATTCATCGAGACCTGCGCCTGACCGTCCACCTCGAGGCCGAGGCCTTTGACGTGCTTGAATCCGCCGGACGACTCGCGCACGCCTTTGGCGATGGTCTTTGCGAGCGGCAGGTTGCCTGCGTCGCCCAGGTACACGTTGTACGCGACGAGAAACGGGCGCGCGCCGATTGCTACCGCACCGGCGGACGCGTGAATCACGCGCGGTCCAAAGTCAGGATCGCGATCGGGATTGGAGCCGATCTCTGTTGAAAGCGCCTCGAACTGTCCCCGCCGAACATCTGCGAGATTGACGCGAGTCGGCCGAGTTGCCGCGCGCTCGTAGAGATACACGGGAATGCCCAGCTCATCACCGACGCGCCGGCCGAGGTCGCGCGCGAGCGTGATGCAATCGTCCATCGTAGTGTCTTCGAGCGGAACGAACGGGACGACGTCAGCGGCGCCTATGCGCGGATGCTCGCCGGAATGCTGGCGCATGTCGATTTTCGCCCCCGCCACCTGTATGCCCGCGAACGCCGCTTCGACCGCGCGCTCGAGGGGAACGACGAACGTAATCACCGACCGGTTGTGCGAAGCATCCGATGATGCGTCGAGGACGGTCACGCCCTCCACCGCGGCTATCGCGTCACGAATCGCCTTGACGACCTCGGGCCGCCGGCCCTCGGAGAAATTGGGAACGCATTCTACGAGCTTCATCGTGCCAGGAGGGTGTGGTCTTCGACGGCGGCCTGAACGGTGCGCAGCAGCCAGGGCTGTATGTCCGGGTTGCCTGCAACGACTGAGCCGTGTGATATCGACTTCGTCGTCCCATCGAGATCGGTGACCACTCCGCCCGCCTCCCGGACGATCAACACTCCGGCAGCGATGTCCCACGGTGCGAGCACAAGCTCCCAGAATCCGTCGAAGCGGCCGCACGCAAGGTTCGACAAGTCGAGCGCCGCCGATCCTGCCCGGCGGATTCCAGCCGTGTGCCGGCTCACGTGGATGAACTGGCGCGCGTACTCCTCCAGCAGGTCATGTCGCTTGAACGGAAATCCGGTTCCGATCAAGGCGCGCGCAAGGGTGGATTCGCGCGAGACAGCAATCCGCTCGCCGTTGAGGTATGCGCCACCGTTTCGGACAGCGGTGAATGTTTCGTTCTTCGTGAGATTGCGCACAACACCGGCTACGAGGTCCGATCCATTGGTGACGGCTATCGAGACCGAGTATTCAGGGTAGTCGTGAAGAAAGTTCGTCGTTCCGTCGAGCGGGTCGACGATGAAGCTGATTCCTCGCGCCGCAAGCGAGCCTTCGGGGGAAAGCTCTTCGCCGATGATTGTTGCATCGCGGCAATGGGCGCGAACAACGTCTGCAATGGCGGATTCTGCCGCCCTGTCGACTTCAGTCACGAAATCCGCAGAGCCTTTCTCCTCCCACACGAGCGAGGTGCGCCCGCCGACTGCGTCGTCGATCACGCGCACGGCTGCCGCAGCAGCGAAAACCGCAATGTCGAGCAGTTCCTGCGCGGAGAGCGCATCGTTATCAGTGGATCCGAAGTTTGCTTGCAACTCGTTCCTCTCAATCGTTAACTTCGCCGGATGCCCAAAATCTTCAGTGGAATACAGCCTTCGGGTGAGCTGCATATCGGCAATTATCTCGGGGCGGTGAAGAACTGGGTTGTGCTGCAGCGGCAATACGAGTCGTTCTTCTGCATCGTCGATTATCACGCGATCACGGTGCCGTACGATCCGGCTGACCTGAGGCAGCGGACGCGCGACATGGCCGTATCGCTGCTCGCCGCGGGGATCGACCCATCCGCGTGCACGCTGTTCGTTCAGTCAATGGTTCCGGAACATACCGAGCTTGCCTGGATATTCAACTCGGTCACGCCGCTCGGCGAGCTCGAGCGGCAGACTCAGTTCAAGGAGAAGGCGCTCAGGCAGGAAAGCGTGGCCGTGGGGCTGCTGACGTATCCGGTGCTCCAGGCAGCCGACATACTATTGTATAAGGCGGACATGGTGCCGGTGGGCGAGGACCAGGTCCAGCACCTGGAACTCTCGCGAGAAGTTGCGCGGCGCTGGAACACGAAGTTTGCGAGCGAGGAGACTCCGTTTTTCCCCGAGCCGAAGCCTCTGCTCACTCCGACTCGCCGCGTCATGGGCCTCGACGGCCAGGCGAAGATGTCCAAGTCGCTCGGCAACACGGTTGGCCTGCTCGAGGATCCGAAAGACATCTGGGAAAAGCTGCGTCCGGCAGTGACGGATCCCAAGCGTGTTCGCCGGACCGACCCGGGGACGCCGGAAGTGTGCAATATCTACCACCTGCACAAGGCGTTCAGTCCGCCGGCTACGGTCGAGCACGTTGCCGTACAGTGCAGCACTGCCGGATGGGGCTGCATCGACTGCAAGAAAGTTCTGTTCGACTCGATGGAAGCCGAGCTGCAGCCTATCCGCGAGCGCGCTGCGGGAGTCCTGGCCGAGTCGAATAGCGTCGGCGAAATACTCGCGGCCGGAGCCGCAAGAGCTCGGGCGATTGCAGTTGAGACGCTTCGTGAAGTGAAGCAGCTCATGGGACTCACCTGAACGCAACCGTCAACTGCGGACTGCGGCACTACACTGCGGAATGCGGCACTACACTGCGGACTGCGGATTGAACTGCGGACTGCGGATTCACAACGGGGCGCGGCGTGAATCGAGACCTTGCGTCTGACGCTCGCGAGCTGCTCGAGAAGATCGCGTCCGCTCCGAGATTCGCCGGAAGCGACAGCGAAGCCCTTGCGCGAGACCTCTGTGCGTCGCTGCTGAAGAGCCACGGATTCTCCGTGAGAGAGGATCCGTTCACATTCTCCGAATTTCCCGCACGTTACGGCCCGACGGTCGTCGGGCTCCTGCTGATCGCCGTCCTGCTGCTCACCAGCCACGTGCACTCGGACCACGGCGGAGCCGGGCCGGCCCTTGGGACGCTCCTGCTCGGCCTCCTGCTTACAGGAGCTACCGGCCGATGGCTCGGCCGCGGCGCGATTTTGAAGTTCCCGCTGCTGAGATCGAGATCCGCGAATCTGATCGCGACGCGGGGAACGCCGACCATCTGGCTGGTTGCGCACGCCGATTCGAAATCACAGACGATACCGATGCTTGTCCGCGTCGGGGCTGTTGTCTTGACATTCGTTACCGTCGCTGTGTTTGCCACTGCGCTGATCGTCGCGTGGGTGAGCGTGATGAGGAACGGAGAACGATGGCTTGGGAGCGAGGTGGTTCCGACCCTTGCGATTGTCGGCGCCGTGTGCGCACTCCCCCTCGTGTTCTGTCTCACGGGCAACAAATCGCCCGGGGCGGTCGATAACGCGAGCGGGCTCATCTCCGTTCTACTCGCTGTTCGCGAGCTCCCTGCAGAAGCAGACGTCGGCGTGATAGTCACGAGCGCCGAGGAGCTCGCGCTCGCCGGAGCGCGCGCGCATGTCGAGTCCAATCACGAGCGCGCACCTGTCGTCAACTGCGACACGATCGACGATAACGGCAATTTCTTGTGCATGACGCACGGTCGCAATCGCGGACCTGCCGCTGCAGCCGTCGTGAGGGCCGGCGACCGTCTCGCGTTGCCCGTGCGCGTTCGTGCGTTGATTCCGGGCATACTCACCGACAGCATCGCGTTCGCCGATGCCGGCTGGGATGCGGTCACGGTATCCCGCGGAAACCTCGGCACCCTCGCGCGCGTACATACTTCCAGCGACACGCGTGAACGACTGGACGGCAGCGGAATTGCAAACGCAGCGCGTTTACTCGCCGCAACCATTGAGGAGCTTCGTTAATGGCACTCGTACTGTTGACCGCCGTACTCGTACTGTCACTCGTACTGATCGCGCTCGGACTTCCGGGACTCTGGGTGATGATCACAGGCGCAGTGATTTACAACATTCTGGTCGGGGGAACTCCGATCGGGTGGTTCACGCTCGTCGCCGTGACCGTGCTGGCGGTTATCGCGGAGGTGCTCGAGTTCGGGCTGGCGGGGAAGTACGCCCGAAAGTACGGCGGCTCGCGCCGGGCGAGCTGGGGAGCGATCATCGGTGGAGTTGTCGGAGCTATTCTGGGTTTTCCAATCCCGATAGTTGGTCCACTGATCGGCGCCTTTGCCGGTTCATTCATCGGCGCGCTCGTCGGAGAGGTGTCGCAGGGGAGCTCGCGAAAGGACGCGACGAGAGTCGCGACAGGAGCGCTGCTGGGAAGGGTCGCCGCCACCGCGCTCAAGATCGGGATTGGCTGTGCCATAGCGTCGTGGATATTCTTCGCCGCGCTCGGCTGACCTGATTGACACGCATCACTGCTCGGGTAGATTCGAACAACGCCTCGCGACTGCCGGGGCGTTTTTCATTTCGGTGAGAATTCTCTCGCGCGTTTAGCGCGGTCGCGGAGCGCAATTGTTCGATTCCAAGATACGCACCGTGGTAATTGTCGGTGCGCAATGGGGCGACGAGGGGAAGGGCAAGCTCGTCGACGTGCTTGCCGAGCGCGCTGACTGGGTAGTTCGTTACCAGGGCGGTGCGAATGCCGGACATACAGTGCAGATCGGCGAGAAGTCATTCGTTCTCCACCAGATCCCGAGCGGGATTCTTCATCCTGGTGTTCGCTGTGCGATCGGAAACGGCGTCGTGCTCGACCCCGAGACTCTATTCACGGAGATCGACGAACTGATCGCGGACGGCGTGGATGTGCAGGGTCGGCTGTACGTAAGCGACCGCGTGCACCTCGTTCTTCCTTATCACAAGCTCGTCGATTCAAAGAGCTCTGCGAGCCGGGAGATTGGCACTACGGGGCGGGGAATCGGCCCAGCGTATGAAGACAAAATCGCTCGGCGCGGTGTTCGCGTGCTCGACCTTCGGCATCCGGAGCGGCTTCGTAACCGAGTAGAGCGCGGCGTTGCTCATGCGAATGCGCAGCTAAGTGCTTTTGATGTACCTGAGCGAGCCGACCTCGAGGCCACGCTTTCGACTCTCGAGCGACTGGCACCTCGCATTCTGCCAATTACCGAAGACGTTGGTCTTGCCGTGTACAAGGCAATCAGGAAGGGCGCGAGCGTGTTGCTCGAGGGTGCGCAGGGATCGATGCTCGACGTAGATCACGGGACTTATCCGTTTGTAACATCGAGCAGCACGACCTCAGGCGGAGCCGCAATTGGAGTGGGCATCGCACCCAGCTCGATTCACGCTGCGCTGGGGATCGTGAAGGCTTACACCACGCGAGTTGGGAACGGGCCACTGCCGACTGAGCTCGAGGAACCGCTGGCTTCCCGGATCCGCGAGTTGGGCAACGAATACGGCGCCACGACAGGTCGTCCGCGCCGATGCGGCTGGTTCGACAGCGTCGTGGTTCGCTACGCGACGCGCATCAATGGCCTCACCGGGTTGGCTGTTACGAAGCTCGATGTGCTCGACACGCTCGATCGTATTGCCATCTGCACTGGATACCGCGTCGGCAACGAGTTGCATTCAGAGTTTCCCGGAGATCTGGTCACCCTGGAAACAGCAGAGCCGCAGTACGAGTGGCTGGAGGGCTGGCAGCAATCGACGGCGGATGCTCGCTCGCTCGACGATCTCCCTCGCGCGGCGCGCACTTATCTGGACAGGATCGAATCACTTTCGGACGCACCGATTTCGTACGTGAGCGTCGGGACGCGGCGAGATCAGATCATCGCAGCCTAGACATGCGGTCGCTCGTTGCTCTTGCCATCGCCGCTACGTGTTCGCGAGCTGCGATTCTGGCACCGCGCTCATCCGATGGCCGGCAGTGAACGATCCGGGAGTGCTTGACGGCCGTAGGTTTCCGCATGCGATCGACGGCTGAGTGGCGGTTCTGGGGTCGGTATGATCCCATGTGGGCGGTGGCGACGTGGGAGGGACGCCAGCACGATGGGCCGCACCCATGGACGATCGATGACTTTCTCGCCGCGGGTCGGAGCGATTGCACGGACATCATGCGCCAATGGAACCAATACGGGCGCAAAGACGGCGGTAGATGCGTCGAGATAGGATGCGGAGCGGGGCGGCTCACTTCCGCGCTGGTCGATTACTTCGACCGCGTCCTGGCAATAGACGTCTCGGTGGATCAGATCGAGCTCGCTAAACGCTTCCTCGGAGCGAGCGTGACGCGCGTCACTTTTTCCATCGTGGAAGAACCAGTGTTAGACGTCCGGCCGGGAACCTGCTCGGCGATGATAAGCACGTTTGTCTTCCAGCATCTTTCGGATTACTCGGGAATCGTCGCGTATCTCCGTGCTGCGCACCGCGCCCTGCAGCCGGGTGCGTCGATCTGTTTCCAGACGCCAGTGCCCGGCGCGGATAACGGTGACTTACCCTCGGCCGCCGCTCGCACGCTTGACTCGGTACGTTCACGCGTCAGCCGCGCCCTCGGGCGGCGTCGTTTCATGGAGTACAACCGGTATCCGGTCGAGCGGATCGTATCTACACTCGAGGAAATCGGCTTCCAGGACGTCGAAATGAGGATCGTGCGCCTCGCGTCGACGAATCGCCGCCAGAGCTTTTTCTTCGCACGGAAACCCGGCCTTCACTCCAACGGCGCGTAGGTGATCAGGGGATCGTGCGCATGACAGAACACGCACTACTTGCGGTTCTTTCACTCGGAAGTCCTCACTACGGTGTCCGCTATATTTAGCCGGATGTCCCCAAACTACCCCGACGTGATGGACAAGCTCGTGTCGCTATGCAAGCGGCGCGGCTTCGTGTTTCAGTCATCCGAGATCTACGGCGGCACCGGCTCGGTATGGGACTACGGCCCACTCGGCGTCGAGCTGAAACGCAACCTCCAGGACAGATGGTGGCGCGCAATGGTTCGCCAGCGCGATGACATCGAGGGTCTCGACTCGGCGATCCTGATGCATCCGCGGGTGTGGGAAGCGAGCGGACACGTAAGCGGATTCGTCGACCCCCTCGTCGACTGCCGCAACTGCAAAAAGCGCTTTCGTGCCGACGATGAGAAGATCAAGGGAGCTCCCGGCACGCCCGACGCACAGTGCCCCGCCTGCGGAATGAAGGGAACCCTCAGCGCACCGCGCCAGTTCAACTTGATGTTCAAGACGTTCATGGGCCCGGTAGAGGACAGCGCTGCGACGATCTATTTGCGCCCCGAAACGGCGCAGGGAACATACGTGAACTTCCTGAATGTCCAGCAGTCCACACGCCAGCGAATTCCTTTCGGCATCGCCCAGATCGGCAAGGCGTTCAGAAACGAGATCACTCCCGGGAATTTCATTTTCCGGACGCGTGAGTTCGAGCAGATGGAGATGCAGTTCTTCGTCGAGCCCGGCACCGACGAGAAATGGTTCGAGTACTGGAAGCAGGAGCGAATGAAATGGCATCAGGGCCTGGGACTCGCGCCGGACCGCCTGCAGTTCCATCAGCACGGCGAGAATGAGCTTGCCCACTACGCACGTGCTGCCTTCGACGTGCAGTTCGACTTCGGCGGGTCACTCGGGTTTCAGGAGATCGAAGGAATTCACAATCGCGGCGACTTCGATCTCTCGCAGCACCAGCAGTTCTCCGGCAAGAAGCTCGAGTACTTCGACCACGCGGGGAACAAGCGCTACATCCCGTTCGTCGTCGAGACTGCAGTGGGACCAAACCGCACGCTGCTTGCTTTGCTCGTGAACGGCTATCGCGAGGAAAGCGTTGAGGGAGAGAGCGAGGGCCGGACTGTGCTCGGGCTCAGTCCTGCGCTCGCTCCGATCAAGGCGGGAGTTTTCCCACTCGTGAAGAAAGACGGCATGCCGGAGATGGCGCACAGAATCGCCGACGATTTGCGGAATGCATTTCCGGTTTTTTACGATGACAGTGGCGCCATCGGCCGGCGCTACCGGAGGCAGGATGAGATCGGAACTCCTTTCTGCATTACCGTGGACGGCGAGTCCGGTGGCGCAAACGACGTAACAGTGCGCGACCGGGATACGCTCAAGCAGGAAAGGATCGCGATTGGCAGCGTTCGCGAGTACATCGGCGAGAGAATCGCCGCATGACGCAGCTCACTCTCGAGCGTCTGCGGCGGGAGGGAGAAGCGTTCACCGAGGAAATTGCGCGCGAGACCTTTCTCGCCCATGCCGGGCACAAGCCCGTGGCCGAGCTGAGCCCGATTTACGAGCGACACGCCGCTGTGCTGAGCTCGGACGCGCTGGAGCTGACACTCGATTTGTTTCGCAGCTCGGGCAAGGGAACGGAGGAGCACCGGTCAGCCCGCTACCTTCTGGAGTTCGAGCTGGAGGCGCAGGCATCGCGGTCCCTCGCCGCGATCGATGAAGCCGAGATTGCGTTCGAAAACTCGGCGTTCGTCGAGACGGCCGACGGCCGTCAGATCCAGTACCAGACCGCGTCCATCGAGATCGCGAACGAACCCGACCGCGCCCGGCGTCTCGCACTCGACGATGCGCGTGTAGCACTTGTCGAGCGTGAGCATGCTCCGCTCCGGCTCGAGCGACTGCGGCGTGAGAAGGAGATCATCGAATCTCTCGAGATCGCACCCACCTACAACAAAGCGTTCGAGGAAATCACGGGAGTCTCACTCGAAGGGCTGGCGGCCGAGTGCAGGGATTTCCTGGATGAGACGCAGGGGATGTGGAACGACACGCTTCCTTATTTCCTGAGTCGCTCACTCGGCATACGGCCGTCGCAAGCCACGCGCTCGGACGCGCTCGCTCTCCTCCGCGCGTCTGAATACGACTTTGCATTTCCAGGAGCAGGTCTCGAGGGCGCCATAAGAAAGCAGGTGGCCGAGATGGGGCTCGATCCCCATGCGGGCGGCCGGATCATCTATGACGTCGGCGACCGTCCGGGCAAGCGATCGCGCGCGTTCTGCGCTCCGACGCGCGTGCCTCATGAGGTTTACCTCGTGCTCAGGCCGCACGGCGGACAGAGCGACTACACGACGCTCCTTCACGAGGCCGGACACGCCCTGCATTTCGCCAACACACGCGCCGACTACCCGTTTGAGTTCCGCTGGCTTGGCGACAACTCAGTGACGGAGTCGTACGCCATGCTCTTCGATCACAGGATGCAGGACCGCGGGTGGCTCCTGCGCTATACCGACCTCGGCAGCGCACGGATGCAGGAGTTTCTGCGGATGGCGGGCTTCGAGGAGCTCCATTACCTGCGACGATACTGCGCCAAGCTCATCTATGAGGTGGAGGCGTACGGAGCTGACGCCGACTGGGACGATCTTCCCGATCTCTACGTTGAGACACTCACTGGTGCGACGACATTCGAGTACCGGCCGGCCGACGCATTCGTGGATTTCGATCCGAGGTATTACTCGACACGCTACCTCCGCGCGTGGCAGCTGCAGGCCGTCCTCAATGAGTCGCTCGTTTCGCGCTTCGACGCCGACTGGTATCGAAACCCATCGGCCGGTCCGTGGCTCGCAGGCGAGCTCTGGAGCGAAGGTCAGCGGGAGTCGGCGGAGGAGATCGCGGCGAGAGTCGGCGTGGGAGGCGACGGGCTTTCGTTTCGTCCGCTGACGCGGAATATCGAGAAGCTTCTTGGAGCCTGATCGCGCCGCTGTCGAGGCGGAGACAATCGCCGTCCTCCAGCGTCTGATCCGATTCGACACGACTAATCCGCCGGGAAACGAGTTGCCGCTCGCCCAGTGGATTCACGCGACTTTTGTCGCGGAAGGAATCGAGTCGCAAATTCTCATTCCCGTTCCGAATCGCGCTGTGGTGGTCGCCCGGATTCGCGGCGACGGCCGATACCGGCCGGTGCTCCTGCTCGCTCACATGGACGTCGTCGGCGTGGAGCGGGACAAATGGTCGCACGACCCGTTTGGCGGCGTCGTCGAGGACGGCTACGTCTACGGGCGCGGCGCGATCGATGACAAGGGAATGCTGGCCGCGAACGTGATGGCGATGCTCGTAATTCGCCGGGATATCGCTGCGGGAGGGTTGAATCTCGCGCGCGACGTTCTTTTCGTCGCGACCTCCGACGAAGAAGCCGGTGGAACAGCGGGCATGCAGTGGCTCGTCGCTAACCATCGCGATCTTCTCGACGCCGAATTCGCGATTAACGAGGGCGGGCGCACGCGCATCCTTCCCGACGGGAAGCGTTACCTCGCGATACAGGTCGCGGAAAAGGTTTCGCACACCGTGACCATTACCGCGCGCGGGCCCGCGGGGCACGCCGCAATTCCTCGCGAAGGCAACGCGATTTTTAAACTGGCTGGAGCGCTCGAAAAGCTTGGTCATTATTCCGAGCCGATTGCGGTGACACAGACCACGAGACGCTTTTTCGGCGAGCTTGCTGCGATCTGGACCGACGATCGCGAGGGTATCGCGATGCGAGCGATCGCGACAGCGTCGGAGCAGGATATCACGGAAGCCGCATCAGTCTTGTCGGCAAATCCTGTCTTCAATGCGGTTCTCCGAAACACGATCTCGCCGACATTTCTGGGTGCCGGAGTCCGCGGCAACGTCATTCCTGCCGAAGCGAGTGTTGGAGTCAACGTCCGCACGCTTCCCGGACATTCGATCGATGACGTCGTCTCGCGCCTCAGGCCGATAGTTGCCGGGGATAATATCGAGATTACGACGCGGACCAATGGGGTGGACGCGCCTGCTTCAGACCCGGATTCCCCGATGTTCGCGGCGCTGGCTCGAACGGCGAAGGAGCTCGACTCCGAGATCGCTGTCGTTCCCTATCTTGGAACGGGCGCGACGGAAAGTGCCGAGCTGCGAAGCGTTGGAATCAAGGCTTACGGGATTCTGCCTTTCCCGATGGTGCCGGCCGACGAAGAGCGCATGCACGGACACGACGAGCGCGTGCCGATTGCATCACTGCATTTCGGCACGCGCCTGATCCACGAGTCGGTGCTGCGCGTCGCTGCCGCAGCTATTTAAGCGCCGACGACCTCCCCTGAAGCTCGTCCGCGATGCGGGCTCCGTCGTACATCTTTCGCAGAGCTTCCACCATTCCAGCGGAATGCACGCTCACGGTGCGAGGAAAGTCGGTAGTGAAGAGAAACCTGTTCGCGATGCCCTCGATGTTGGAGTCGAAAGCGAGGCCAACGATTTCAGCGTTCCTGTTGATCACCGGGCTCCCCGAATTCCCGCCGATGATGTCGGCGGTCGATACGAAGTTGTAACCCGTTGCGAGGTTCAGCCGGTCGCGCCGATCCGTCCACCGCTTCGGCATATGGAAAGGCGGCTTGTGGTCGAATGCGGCGGATCGCTCGTAAAGACCGAAAAACGTTGTCTTGTATGGCGCGAGGGTGCCGTTCAGCGGGTATCCCTTCACTACACCGTCACTGATGCGAAGCGTAAACGTTGCATCCGGAGGCAGGGCAGTCCCGTACGTCGCGAACAATGCCTGGCCGATCAGCTCTGCATTCGACGTGATGATTGCGTTGAGACTGTCGGCGCGCGCAACGATGCGGCGATTGAGCGGATCGATGGTCCTGGCAAAGACAATCATCGGGTCGTTCGAGGCGGAAACTGCTGCCGGTCCGCCTTCTACCAGCGCGCGGCGCACCTCCGGATCGGTGAGCCGCGTTCCGCTCACCAGCGCCTCGGCAACTGCCTCGGGCGTCCGCCCGCCAAGAGCCGCGGCCAGGAATGCATCGTTGGCGGGCAGCTCCTGCTGTGCCGCCCGTAGCTGTGCGGCAATCGAAGCCCTCTCGAGTGCAGGGTTGACCTGACGGGGGCCGACAAGCTGTCGCTTGAGCGCTTCGAGGCTCGGGCCTCGGTAAGGTGGAAGGCGCTGCGCATCGGGCTTTCCACTCTCGCTCGCGACGCGAACGACCTGCGCAGCCATCGTCAAAAGCGTCGAGCCCGCGAAGTTCACGTTCGGGCCAAAGCCGTAGAATCTGAACTGCGGATTGAAGCTGGCGAGCTCTCGCTGTGCCGCGCTTATGGCATCCCACGCTGAGCCGTACCGTGCGCGCAATGCCGGATCGGCGTTCACTCGCGCTCTGAATTCGGTCTCGAATGCTCGCTTCTGCGCCATGCGAGTGCTGTCGACAAGGCCTGTGCGATAGCCGGTCACCGCCTTGAACGAATTCTCGATTCCGAATATCTGGTTCTGGTACATTCTCGCGGCCGCGGTATCGCGGGCGATCAGGTCGCGGTAAATCGTGAGCGCGCGCTTGTATCCGGCGAGCTGTGCCGGATATCCGATGTCTCGCAGGAACTCCATCTGCGCAAGCGTGTTCAGCCGCCCCGTGGATCCGGGGTTTCCGATTACGAACACTGCCTCTCCCTCGGCGGCGCCGTTCGCGCTCCAGCGCAGATAATTGGTCGCACGGTAGGGAGCATTGTTCTCGTACACGCGAAGCAACGCCATGTCGAGATCGTATCTCGGGTAAGTGAAGTTGTCCGGGTCGCCTCCGAAAAATCCAATGCTCTCTTCAGGTACCATGACCATTCGCAGGTCGCTGAAGCGCTTGTACCGGTACAACGAGTACATGCCACCGTGGTAAAGTGACACCACCTGGCACGTCAGCCCGGTTGCCTGCCCGCATTCGCTCTGAAGTCGCGCGATTGTCGCTGTTCGCTGCGCGTCCTGCTCTGCGGCAGTCGAGCCTGTGATACCGGCACGTACCTTGTCGGTGACGTTCTCATTCGAGATGAGCTGATCTACGTACAGTCTCGGGCACTTCTTTTCGTCGCTCAGATTACGCGCGGTGAACCCGGTCTCGATGTAGTTGCTGTCTTTTGGAGAGACGTCCTCGGTGCATTGGCGGGAGCAGTGATGGTTCGTCAAAACCAGTCCGTTTGCGGAGACGAACGAGGCTGAGCAGTTCGGAAGCCTTACTGCGGCGAGTCGGACGTTATCGAGCCAGCGCTGGTCCGGCGAGAAGTTGTAGGTTCGCTTCCAGTAGTCGAGCGGCGGGGCATCGAAAGTCCACATCGTCCCGAACTCAGACTTGTAGCCGGGCGGGGAGAGCGGCCTCGTCGGCGCCGCCGTACCCGTCTGGGGTGATGCGGTCGCCGTCGGCGCCTGCGTCGTGGTTGACGGCTGAGTGCTGGCGCAACCGGCGGCGGCAAGCGCGATGAGCGTAACGATGGAGATTCGCAACTGGTGGATTGCTGAGGGCATCGAGAATCCTGTAAGGTTGTCGAACGGTGCGAAGCGAACGGGTAGATGCTCGCTCCGCTTGTTCGGGTTGTCAGGGACCGGTAGATTCTGAACTGACATCGACAAGCATAACTTATATCCGCGACGGTTGTCGCGTTCGCACCCGACAGATGGCTACCCCCACTAACTCCCAGCGCGCGCGAACGGTGCAGGAAACGACGACGTCGCTATTGCCCGCCGACATTCTGCGTGAGGCGAAGACGTTTTTCGCCCGTCAGAGCGGCGTCTATTCGGCTTTCGCCGAGCAGGAAGGGCCGAACTACCTCACGCTGCGAGGTATGGGCGGGGAAGAGGTTGCAATCGGCATTGCTCCAGTGAAGGAAGGAGGGGAAGGGGGGACACGGGTCACCGCTTCCAGCTACCTCTTCGACCAACAGATTGCGCGTTTCCTCAGCACTCTGCCGCCTGCGCCCCCCGCGTCGGAGAGCGCCCCGCTCCCGCAGGCGGCGGCATTGCCGACGGACTCAGCCGCGTGACTTCTGCGCCGTTCGTCACCGGTCTTCGCACGAACGGAGCGGTCCTCGAGTTGGCATCGGGCGATGAGCCAGTCCTTCACATCCGTGTTCAGGTCATGGATCTCTGGGACTCGGTTCGCGTCGATGCCCCGCCAACAGAACCCGTCCTCTCGGTCAAGGGTGCCGCGCTCGCGGCTCAGTACCCCGACGGCGCTGAGACCGATGACTATGTCGTAAGGCTGCACGGCTTCGAGATCCTCGACGAAACGCAGAGCCTCGCGGCGGCCGGCGTGCGGGATGGCTCGATTCTCCTCCTCGTTGCCCGCCGACGAAGGCCCGTCAGGTAGTTCAGCGGGCGGCGGCTCGCGGGTCGCTTTCATCTCCCACCGCGACTGCGGACGGCACGACACCGGCTGGGGCCATCCGGAGCACGTCGGCCGGCTGAGAGCCGTCACGCGCGCACTTCGAAACAGTCCGGCACTGTTCGACTCGGTCGATCAGATCGAAGGCCGACACGCCACCATGGAAGAGATCGCTCTTGTGCACAATCCCGATTATGTCGCGGCGATACAGCGCCTCGCGGCCGCCGGCGGGGGCAGTCCCGATCCCGACACAGTCGTGAGTGAAGGCTCCTGGGATGCCGCGACCGCGAGTGCCGGATGTGCGGTCACGGCGGTTGATCGCGCGATGTCGGCTTCCGGTGGCCGCTCGTTCTGCGCGGTGCGTCCGCCAGGACATCACGCGCTGAAATCGCGGTCGATGGGGTTTTGCCTGTTCGGCAACGTCGCGATCGCGGCGCGATACGCGCAGACTGTGCACAAGCTCGAGCGCGTGCTGATTGTCGACTGGGATGTTCATCACGGCAACGGCACGCAGGCTCTCGTGGAGAACAATGCTTCGATCCACTTCGTCTCGATGCACCAATGGCCGTGGTATCCGGGGACGGGCTCCGCCGACGACAGAGGATTACATGAAAACGTGTGGAATCTTCCAATGGCCGGAGGACTCGCGCCCGAGCGTTACGTCGAAGCTCTGCAAGGCGGAATCGATGCGGCGACAGTCGGCTTCGTGCCTGACATCGTCCTGATCTCCGCGGGTTTCGACTCGCTCGCCGGCGACCCCCTCGGCGGCTTCACCCTCGAGCCGGATCATATCGGGACCTTGACGCGGGCACTCGTCGAGCAGGCTCGCGCATGGTGTGCGGGACGAGTCGTGAGCGTGCTCGAGGGAGGATATGCGCCTGACAGATTGGCGGAGGGGTGCATGGCGCATCTCGCGGCGCTCGCCTGATTGCGTGGAGTTTATCGACTAGCTTCATACCGGCGGGCTCTTGTCACAAACACGACGCTCAACACGAGGCCTGATGGAAAATCCTGACAACGGAGGCGGTAGCGTAACCTCCGTCAAGCTCCGTGACCGGAGCACCGACGCCGCATCGGATCGTGACGCTGACGGCGAAGCTCCGTGGAGCTGCTACCACTCTCCCGACCGCGGAGTTCAGCAGGGCCTTTCCGTCGACGAGATCCGTCGTATGGTCGAGTCGGGCACGGGAAATCTGTGGGTGGACATCGATTACCGTTACCCGAGCCAGGTCGCGCTGCTGGAGGATGTTTTTCATTTCCATCCGCTCGCGATCGAAGACAGCCTGAACCCGAACTCGCGCGTGAAGATCGAGGAATACAAGGGGTTCCTGATCCTCATCGTGCGAACGGTCGCGCTTCGCGCCGAGACCGAGGACCCATACGACATCGAGACAGTAAATCTCACCTGCTTCCTGGGGCAGAACTATCTGGTAACGGTTCACGGTGAGAATGCGCCACCGATAGAGACGACTGTCCAGCTGCTGGAGCGAAAGCCCGAGCTCGCCGAGGCGGGACCCGCACGCCTGATGCATGCGATCGTGGATGAAGCCGTGAACGCGTACTTTCCCATCATTGACCAGCTCGACGAGTTCGTCGACGGACTCGAGGATCGGATTTTCGGCTCATTCGACAAGGATGCCCTTCGCGACATCTTCAGCGTCAAGCGGCTGGTTCTCTCTCTCCGCCGGCACCTCGCCCCCGAGCGGGACGTGTTCGCGGTACTGACGAATCGCCCGAGCTCGCTCCTCACGCTCGACACACAGATTTATTTCCGCGACATCTACGACCACATTCTGCGAATCAACGATGCACTCGAGACCTTCCGCGAGTTGCTGAGCAACACCCTCGACAGTTACTTAACGCAGGTCTCGAACCGGCTTGGATCCATCACCAAGGCATTGAGTACTGTCGCCACGATCACGCTCCCGTTCATCATCGTCAGCGGGATGTGGGGAATGAACTTCGACCGTATTCCTCTGGCGCACTCGCCTGATGGGTTCTGGATCATGCTCGTGTTCCAGCTCGCGCTCGGCGCTCTGCTTCTCATTGCCCTGAAATGGCGCAAGCTGCTGTAGACGCTCTCCGCCTTTATGGTGTGGCCGCGGTGGAGTCGAACGCCGTCGCCTCGCTGGCTGCGGGTACGACCATCGTGCCTTTCCGGATGCTGGGCGCTGTCGTGGCACCGACGAAGTACGCGCGCGTGCCGGTGGACGAAGCCGAGATAGGCGAGTACACGCGCATCCTCGAGGAAGTTCAGTCGAATACCGCCGTGCTTCCTGCCCCGCCGGGGACCGTCTTTCGCACTCGCGACAGCCTCGCGCGCTGGCTGGAGCTGCATTACTTCACGCTCACTCAGGCGATCGGAGTTGTGGAGGGCCACTCGGAGGCGCGGGTGAGCATCACCAAGTCCGCTACAGCGGACCAGAAGGATGCGACAGCGGACGAGATGAAGGAGCATACGAAGCAGCTTGCGTCGGTGGCGTCCGACTCGATGCGTGTGCTCCGGGGGCAGGCTACCGCAACAATAACGTTGCCCGTTTCGGAAGACGATACTACAGTAGTCGCTCAAGCGTCCTTTCTTGTGGACATGGAGCGCTGGGCGTTGTTCTGCGAGCTGGTCGCCAAGGAGGATGAGCGTCACACCGACATCAATTTCCGATTGAGCGGACCGTGGCCTCCTTATGACTTCGTTCGAATGGAGTTCGGCGGGTAACGATGTTCTGTCCTGATTGCGGTTCGTGGAACCGCGCCTCTGCGGCGCGCTGCCTTCGCTGCAGTGAGCTGCTGCCGGCGATCCCGAATAAGACCTCTCAGCCGCCCGATCCGGTTATCACGGCCCTCCGTTATGTAACGGGCGGGCGCTACAGCATCATGCACCGCGTTGGCGAAGGCGGGATGGCAAACGTCTACTACGCCCTCCATGTCGCGCTCGACTGTCCCGTGGTGGTCAAGGTGATGCACCAGCATCTCGCGCGTGACCCCGACATGCGCGAGCGCTTCCGGCGTGAAGCGGAGTCCGCCGCGCAGCTCGTACACCCTCATATCTGCAAGATTACGGATTTCGGATCGGTGGGAGACCAGGTGTACCTGGTCATGCCGTACCTGGCCCGGGGCACTCTCGCGGATCGCATCAACAACCGGCGATCGTTCCCGCCGGAGCGCACGGCGGCAATCGCCGCACAAGTCGCGTGCGCACTCGACTACGCGCACCGGCATGGGCTCGTTCATCGCGACATCAAACCCGACAATATTCTGTTCGACGAGGATGAGAATGCGCTGGTGACCGATTTCGGGATTGCCACCGGTCATTTTCGCGCCCGCATGACCGGCACCGGGAACGTGATGGGGACGCCGCACTACATGTCTCCCGAGCAGGCCCGTGGAAAGCTTCTCGACGGCCGCAGCGATCTATATGCGCTGGGTGTGGTGATCTACGAGACGCTCCTTGGATTCCCACCGTTCGACGGCGCCGACGGGTATTCCATCAGCTACAAGCACGTCACCGAAACGGCGGCTTCCCCTGACATTGTGGATTCGCGAATTCCACCGCAGCTCTCGGCGATCGTGATGAAGTGTCTCGAGAAGCAGGCCGCGGATCGGTATCAGCGGGGCAATGATCTCGCTGACGCGCTGATCGCCTTCCTCAACGTGTCGCAGGCGCCCGATGACCTGCGTGGAGCATGGAGCGCGCGTGTGCTGGCGCCCCGCGCCGCCCTGGCTCCGGCCGGGAGCCAGGTGTGAAGCTTTCGCACGAAATCATATCGCTCGACACCCGGTACCCGTTCGTCATCGCGAGGGGCGGGTACGCGGCGCACGAGAACGTCGTCGTCCGCATTGTGGACGATGAGGGAATTGAAGGCTGGGGAGAGGCTGCACCCAACCGGTATTACGGAGAATCGGTCGGCTCCGTTGCGGCCGCGCTCGAGCAGTTCGTGCCGGTGTTGAGCGCCGCGAATGCGTGGTCGCTCGAGGCGATCGAAGCTCAGCTCAATCGCACACTGCGGGGAAACGGGTCCGCGAAAAGCGCAGTCAGCGCCGCTCTGCACGACATCGTCGGCAAGCGGCTCGGAGTGCCGGTCTACCGGCTCCTGGGTCTCGACGCCGCCGACGTTCCGGAGTCCAGCTTTACGATCGCTATCGCCGACAACGAGGGATTGCGCCAGCGCGTTGCCGACGCTGCGGAGTATCCCATTCTCAAGGTGAAGCTCGGCACCGATCGCGACATGGAAATTGTTCGCGTCGTTCGCGAAGCTGCTCCGCATAAGCGCCTTAGGGTGGACGCCAATGCGGCGTGGACTCCCGCGGAAGCGCTGCGCATGGCTGTGTTTCTCAAGGACCATGATATCGAGTTCATCGAGCAGCCGGTGGTGGCGCACGACATCGAAGGCCTCCGCTTCGTGCGCACGCGCTCACCGATTCCCATCATCGCCGACGAATCGTGTCTCGTTGCGACCGATATCCCACGGCTGGCCGGCGCCGTCGACGGCATTAACATCAAGCTCGCGAAATGTGGAAGTCTGCGTGAGGCGTTGAGAATGGTTCATGTCGCGCGCTCCTTTGGCATGATGGTGATGGCAGGCTGCATGATCGAGTCGAGTCTCGGCATCTCCGCCATGGGGCAGCTCGCCCCGCTGCTCGATCACGCGGATCTCGACGGTGCGGCGCTTCTCAGCAATGATCCGTTCCGTGGCGTTTCGATCTCCGGTGGACGCATCGAGCTCGGCGAGGGCGCCGGACTGGGCGTGACACGTGCGGCTGCAAGCGACCAGCGGTTAGCGAGCGCCGGCAGCAGGTAGCCTCATGCCCCAGGAAACACAGGGGCTGGTCGAGATCGCGCTTCCCGTTCCACTCTTCCAGACATTCACCTACGCAGTCGACCCCGCTGCCGCGAGAGTTCCGGCAATCGGGGCGCGCGTCGTAGTTCCGTTTCGAAACGGAACCGAGATCGGAATCTGTCTGGGGTCGGCAGACCGGTCGTCGCTGCCGCGCAAGGTGCGGACGATCATCGACGTCCCGGACGCCGACCCGGCACTGAGCCAGGACATGATTGCGCTCTGTCGCTGGATGGCGGACTACTACGTCGTGCCCATCGGGATTGCCCTGCGGACCGCGCTTCCTGCCTTGCTGAGCGGCGCACAGCAGCCTCAGCCCTCACGCAAGACGCATCGCATCGTCCGTCTGCGCGATGATCTGCCCACCCTGCTCGAACGAGAGAAGGCGTTTGTCCGCGCGCCAAAGCAGCGTGCGCTGTTCGAAGCTCTCGAGTCTCTCGGAGGGAGCAGCACCCTCGAGCATCTCCTTCAGCAGCTTTCGTTTTCGCAGTCGGTGCTGAAGGGACTCGAGAAACGCGGACTCGTTGTCATCGAGGCGGAGGAAGTAGAGCGTGATCCATTCGCGGCTCGGCCAATCTCGCGCGTCGCACAGCATCGGCCTACAGTCGCGCAGACTGAGGCAATAGCTGCCATAGATGACGCAAAGCCCGGAGAAGTTTTCCTGCTGAACGGCGTGACGGGCAGCGGGAAGACGCTCGTGTACATCGAGGTGCTCAAGCGTCTTGTTCTGGAGCAGGGAAAGACCGGGATTGTTCTCGTACCGGAAATCGCGCTGACGCCGCAGACAGTAGATCGGTTCCGCGCTGTCTTTGGCGACAGCATCGCGGTGCTGCACTCGGCGCTGAGCGATGGCGAGAGGTACGACGCGTGGCTGGCGCTTCGCCGCGGCGAAAGGCGTATCGCTGTCGGCGCCCGCTCCGCGGTGTTCGCTCCGCTGGCCAACCTCGGTGCGATAATCGTCGACGAAGAGCACGAGACGAGCTACAAGCAGGGCGAGACGCCGCGGTATCATGCCCGGGAAGTTGCGATCGTGCGCGCGAGACTCGAGGGAGCTGTTGTGGTGCTCGGCAGTGCTACGCCGTCCCTCGAGAGCTGGGCGAACGCTGAGGCCGGCAAGTACGCGTTACTGAATCTTCCCGAGCGCGTGGGCGGCGGACGATTGCCACAAATCGACGTGCTGGACCTGCGGCGACGGGACGGCCCCGATGCACCGCGAGAAGGCGCTGCGTCGCCTGCCTACGCCTACGTGATTCGCGACGAGCTCGACCGCGCACTCGAGCACACGCTGGGCAGAAAGGAGCAGAGCATCCTTCTGCTGAATCGTCGCGGTTATTCGTCCTTCCTCATGTGCAGCGAATGCGCCGACGTCGTCGCCTGTCCCAACTGCAGCATCACGCTCACGCTTCACCGGGCGCCGGAGCGGCTGCTGTGTCATTACTGCGGCCACCACGAGGAGCTCAGTCAGGTGTGTCGCCGCTGTGGCGGTCGCACGCTCCGCCATCGCGGACTCGGCACGCAGCAAGTGGAGCGCCTTGTCTCGGACCGTTTCCCCCGCGCTTCGATAGCCCGAATGGACGTTGATACCACGAGTGGAAAGTGGGCGCACGCGGAGATCCTGGACCGTGTGGCGAGTGGGGAGGTGGACATCCTCCTTGGAACGCAGATGATCGCCAAGGGCCTGGATTTTCCAAACGTCACGCTCGTCGGAGTGGTCGACGCCGATACCGGGATCAATCTTCCGGACTTTCGCGCTTCCGAGCGATGCTTCCAGCTGCTTAGCCAGGTGGCCGGCCGAGCGGGACGAGGACCAAAGGGCGGTCGCGTGCTGATTCAGACGCGGGTACCCGACCATCACGCCGTAGTCTGCGCAGTCTCGCACGATTATCTCCGCTTCGTTCGCGAGGAGATGCCCGGCAGGGCCAAACCTCCGTACCCGCCCAATGTGCGCCTTGCCAACATAGTCCTGAGCGGCACGAGCGAGCCGCCGGTCGCTGAGCTGGCTATCGCGGCGGGCGACTGGCTTCGCGAGCTCATTCAGTCGCGCGGGCTCCATGAAGTCACGGTCATCGGCCCTGCGCCGTGTCCCATCGAGCGAATAAAGAATCGCTGGCGATGGCATCTGCTGCTGAAGTCGGTGCAGGCTGGTGATCTCACGCGCGTGTCACGCTATTTCATGGAAAAATTCCCGGTGCCCTCGAACGTCAGGGTCACGCTCGACCGCGATCCGGTGGCGCTGCTGTAGAACGGTCAAGCATCTTTAGGCGTGTCACTGCCCACCGCTGCCGACAGCGTCAAATCCAGACTTCCCGACGCGCCCGACGCAAAGTTCGTCGCTGCGCCGGACGATGGCGTCTTGCCTGAAGGCTTCTTTTCGACCACCAACCTTCCGACGTATGTCAGAGTCAACGGAGAGTGGGTGATGCCCCTCGAGCCGCGAATGGACTCCGCTCTGGTTCTCGAGACCGACGGCCGCGTATGGGTGAAGGAAGGCCGGCGCGTTGTCCGCGGCGCGATGGTGGCCGTTGGAGGCAAGGAGGACGGCACCGAGGGAATCTACGTCGATTCCGCCCTGGCATCCGACGAGGAAGTCGACGAGTTCAAGTTCATGACGAGCGAAGTGTCTCGCGAGAAGCCTATCGACTATTCGCTGATGGCTCGCATCCTCATCCGTGAGCGGGACCGCGGCGGCTACATCATCTGGGTCACAGGCCCTGCGCTCGTCCACGCGCGGGCGCGGACGGACATGGTGTGGTTCGTAAAGAACGGATTCGTCGGCGCCCTGTTGGCCGGAAACGCGGTCGCCGTGCATGACATCGAGGCATCGATTTTCGGAACCACACTCGGCATGACGAACACTGGTGTGGCGACGCCCGGCGGTCACGGCCTGCACATGCGGGCGATCAACAAGGTCCGCGCGGCGGGATCCATCGCCGAGGCGGTACGGCAGGGAATCGTGAATGACGGAATCATGCACGCGCTCGTGACGTCAGACATTCCTTTTGTGCTCACCGGATCGATCAGGGATGACGGGCCGCTGCCGGAGGTGATCACGGATACGCTGGCCGCGCAGGACGCGATGAAGCGACACACCACGAAGGCGACCATGGCGATCCTTGTCGCGACAGCGCTTCACGCGATCGCCACCGGAAACATGCTCCCGGCATTCGTAACCGAGCCCGGCGGCACGCTCCGCGAGCTGACGACGATCTGCGTCGACTCGTCGGAGTTCGTAGTGAGCAAGCTCAAGGATCGCGGGACTCACCAGGCGTTCGGCGTAGTGACGAACGCGCAGGATTTCATGCACATTCTCCGCATCTACGTAGAGCGCGAGCTCAGCGGGGTTGCCACAGTATGATCGATACGACCGAACGCTTCCTGAAGGAGATCGGCGACCGAATCGGCGCCGCGCTCGTCGAAGAAGTCCGTCTCTTCCCACCAATCCGGCAGGGCGGAACGGAGAGCGCGGTCGCGATCGTCGCGACGTCGGCGTACCCTGATCCGTGGCACACCGTCTACAGCGCGTCCTACCGACACACGCTCAAGGGAATGGATCGCGGAAAGTGGGAAGTGGAGGTCACCGCCGAAGCCGACGCGCCTCTCGTAACGCTCGAGGAAGTCGTTCGCGGCGTGATGAAGAGAGCAGGGGAGCAGTTCGAGCCGGAGCGCATCACTGCCGGTGAGTTCCGGACGATTGTGGGCTACCCGCCGCAGCGTACTTGAGCATCACAACGCGGTGGATGTCTCTCGCATCCTCGATTACCTCGTCCGGGTCGAGCAGTCCCTCCGGCGTGACCAGGAAAGGGTAAACCTGATCTCCACCGGCTGAGCCATGCGCTCCCACCTGGTCGTCGAAGGAGACTATCTCTGTTCCATCGAATTCTCCGAACACGACTATGTCGCCGCAGTTCGGTTGCAGCACGAGTGACTCGATAGCTCTCAGCTCGTGCGGCTCCGTTGCATAGTGCTCGAGAGGGTTGCTGCCGGCGACCACACTCGCGCCGGCATTTCGGATCAACGCCTGCCCTGCCTGTGACGCCGCATGCACACCTTCGACTGACCTCGTCAGAACCAGGCCAATTCCCGGGTGAGCCACGAGGCCGTCGTAAAGTGCGCGCAGTCGCGGATTCCCGACGATTGCCTCGCGCGATAGCTGCTCTGACTCCGCGGCGAAGTAGAGCAGCGCGAGGCACGAGCTGTAGGTCACGACGACTTCGTGACGCGCATCCACGAGGTACTTCTCGGGAAGGATGATCTCGCGAAGTCCGTATCTGCTCCGGACCCAGTCGCGCAGCCGACCGAGCGCGCGCCGAACGGAGAGC
The DNA here is from genome assembly GCA_035633115.1 of Gemmatimonadaceae bacterium. NCBI lineage: Bacteria > Pseudomonadati > Gemmatimonadota > Gemmatimonadia > Gemmatimonadales > Gemmatimonadaceae > Gemmatimonadaceae bacterium. Next base: position 38,175 of record DASQFN010000080.1, read on the forward strand.
ATTGTTGGCGGAGTCGCCTGGGCGACAGTCTCCACCACGTTTGCACTCAGGGTCGCGTACTCGCTCTGCTCGGAATGGCTGATGAGCGCTTCCTCATCGAGCATCCGCTGCACTGTCGCACCGAGCGACTCGCCATACTCTACCCGGTAGCTCCGCGCCGGAGTCATTCCGTGGTCCGAGAGAATCACGAGGTCGTAACCGCGTCCACCGGCAACGCGCGCCATCCGCCAGATCTCGGAGATGCGCGAGTCCGTGCGCCGGAGGTCCGCGAGAGCCGGACGGCTCGAAGGCCCGAAATGATGCGCGAGCTCGTCGTACTGCATGAACGTGCTGTAGATCACGGGAACGCCGAGGTAGACATCGAGCAGAATTGCCATCGTCTGAAACTCCCGCACGACGACGTTGGTGATGATCCTGATCAGAGGGAAAATGCCTTCCGAGTGCGTGACTCTTCCGGTCAGCTCCCCCCACGCGCGCTCCCACTCCTCGCGAAACCATTCGACGACGCTTTCCGCTCCCATGCGCAGAAGTCGAAGAGGATGCAGCAGAATGAGCAGCGCCATTCGCGAGCCGCCAAGGCGCTGATAGACGGACATCTTCTCTCGCGTCGCGACGGTGAACGCCACCGTCTGCGCGTCGCCGTCGAGAAGATTGACGTAGCTCGAGCCGCCGGCCAGAGCGCCTGGTGTGGAGATTCCGTCGCGAATATATTGAACGCCTTCCGGAGCGTTGCACGTGATGAGCCTGCGAGCAGCCTTGTCGTAGAACCGGAAGGCGGGAATCCTGTCGTTCTCACCGTGGAAGATTCCCGCCTGACAGTACGGTGTGGCGGAAGGCAGTCCGCAGAACCATCGGCGAAGAACGAACTTCTGATCGGCGAGCAGTTTCCCGATAGTCGGGCAATAACCCTGCTCCAGCGCGCGGCGGAGGTCCGTGAACGCGAGCGCATCCACCTGAAGCATGATGAGGCCGCGGCGATTGTCGCGCGGGCGGCGCTCGCGGGCGAACGCGCGGTATTTCAGCGCGTAGTACCGTCGCAGAAAAGGACCGGCGCGGGGATACGCGCGGCGATCCGTCACGTCATTCGGTCGGCGATGGCGCGCAGGATATCGCGAACCGGCACCGGTTTCACGAGCACGTCGTCGCACCCGGCGGCAATGCATCGCTGGTGCGTCCCGGCGTCATCGTATCCGGTCATCGCGAGTTTTACCGCGGGCCGGACGTCGCGAGAGCTCAGCTCCTCGATGACCCACAGACCGTCGGCGTCGGGTAGTGTCAGATCGAGCAGCAGAACGTGCGGCGGGGAGTGCGTGCCCGCCTCGACGGCCTCGAGTGCCGTACCCGCGACTGTCACGTCGTATCCGTTCGACTCCAGGAGAATTCGCAGTGCGCTCGAGATGAGCACGCTGTCCTCTACGACGAGGACGCGAATCGGCACTACTCAGGTGCCTTGGCGCAGGGCAGCGTAAAGAAAAACCGGCTTCCCAACCCGAGCTCGCTCTCGACCCAGATGCGGCCGCCGTGCAGCTCGACGTACCGGCGGGCGATCGTAAGACCGAGGCCGGTGCCGTGATGCACGCGCGACGCGGTGGAATCCACCTGGGCGAACTCCCGGAAGATGAGCTCGTGGTGGTCGGGGGCGATTCCCCGTCCGGTGTCGCCCACCTCGACGCGAATGGTCGCGGATGTGGCGGGTGCATCCTCGAGACCAGCCATCACCCAGACTTTGCCGCCCGGTGCTGTGAACTCGAACGCATTTCCGAGCAGGTTCATCAGAACATGCATGATCTTGTCGCGGTCGCCGTTCACCTCCGGCAAGTCGTCAGGGACGCAGCATTCGAGCGTCAGCTGCTTCTTAGCGACCAGCGATTCGTTGAGCGACGTCACCTGCTCCACGATTGCCTGAAGCGGAAAGGATGTGGCTGTGACGGCAAGCGCCTCGCTCGTTCCCTTCGCGTAGAGCAGAATCTCGGCGATCATGTCGAGCAGCTGCCTGCCGCCGGTGATTATCGTGTGCACGCTCTCGCGCTGCTTGCCGTTGATTTCTCCGAGAAGCCCGTCGCGCAGTATCTCGGCGTGCGTGATTATCGCCGTTAGCGGCGTTCGGAGATCATGTGCGATGTTCGACAGGAACTGCGTCTTGAGAGAGTCACGCTCGCGCAGGTCCGCGATGATTCTGGCGGCGTCCGCAAGCTGGTCGGACAGCGCGCGGATATCTGCGTCGTCCGACTCTTCTCCGGTGGCGCCGCCGCGCGTATCTCCGCTCGTGCCGCTCACGAAGCGGCCGTCAGCGGTCATTCGTTCCGGCGCCTGAAGTACTTCCTCCCGTCGACTCGATCGATTCCACCAGCTGCTGCCTCCTGAGAAGTGACCAGTACCGCCCCTCGCTCATCATCAGCTCCTCGTGGCGACCTTCCTCCACGATTCGGCCGCGGTCGAGGACGATGATTTTCGTCGCATGGCGGATGCTGCTCGCGCGATGCGACGAGATGACCGCTGTGCGCCCCCCGAGCGCAACCCTGAGCTCACGCAGGATGTCGGCTTCCGTATGCATATCCACCGCACTCAGAGCATCGTCGAGAAGCACGATTGACGGCTTTCGCGCGAGCGCACGCGCGAGCGACGCTCGCTGCTTCTGGCCCCCCGACAGATTGATTCCTCTCTCGCCGAGCATCGTCTCGTATCCCCCCGGAAATGACTCGATGGTGGAATCCAGCTGGGCCGCCTGCGCGGCCCATCTCACCGACTCGGCGCTCTGAGTGCCGTAGCCGAGATTTGCGGATATCGTGTCGCTGAACAGCACGCTCTCCTGCTGGACGAACCCAATCTCACGACGCAGCTCGTCGAGCGGAACGTCGCGAACTGGTACACCATCGATGAGAATTTGCCCCTCCTGCGGATCATAAATTCGAGGGATGAGATCCATCAGGGCGCTCTTCCCGCTTCCCGTCGCGCCGACGATACCAAGCGTCGCGCCGGCGGGCACCACAAAGCTGAGATTGCGAAGAATCCAGCGCGGCTCCCGACTCGTTTCGGCAGGGTAGTGAAATCCGACGTCGCGAAACTCGATGGAGCGGCCCGCCGTTGCGGGCACCAGGCTCACCGGCCGCGGCGGCGGTGCGTCGAGAAGCGACTTCGCATCGAGGATCTGGCCGAGGCGCGCCATTGACGCTCCTCCGCGCTGGAAAAGATTGATCACCCAGCCGAGCGCGATGAGCGGCCACGTGAGCAAGCCGAGGTAGATCCCGAACGCGACGAACGACCCCACCGAAATCGAACCCCGGATGACGAGGAGCCCACCCAGTCCCATCACCACAACCGCGCCAAGACCGGCGAGCAGCCCGAACAATGGAGTCATCGTTCCGTAGAGCCTGACGAGGGACATGTTTCGCGCGAGGTACTCGTCGTTGAGCGCACCGAAACGCTCTATCTCCGCGGCTTCCTGGCGATAGGCACGGACAATCCGCGCGCCGGTGAGGTTCTCCTGAGCGTGGGTCGTGAGCGTGGAGAAATGCTCCTGCACCGCATCGAAGCGCGTATGGATTGCGCTGCCCATACGCACAGTGATTATGGGCAGAACGATCATCGGCAGGAGCGCGAGGCCCGTCAGCATCGGGTCGATGCGAAGCATGAACACCAGCGCGAACAACCCGCTTGCAACGGTGTTGACGAGATACATGATCGCGGGTCCAGCCGCCATGCGAACGGCGCCAAGGTCATTCGTCAGGCGCGCCATGATGTCGCCGGTGCGCGTGCGCGCGTAGTACGACGCGTCGAGAGATTCGAGGTGTGTGAACAGGTCGTTCCGCAGGTCGTACTCGATGCGGCGGCTAACCCCGTTCATCAGATGTCGCATTCCGTATCGCATGGTGCCTGCAACGAGCGCCGTCGCAACGATTCCCGCGGCAACCTGCCACGCCACCGTTTGATCCGCTCCCTTGCTCATCGCGTCGATCCCAGCCCGCAGCAGCCATGGAATTACGCTCATTATGGCCGTTGAGACGACCACAAGGAGAAGGCCGGCAATTATCTGCCACCGGTACGGGCGGAAGAACGGAATCAGGCGTCGTAATTCTTTCATAGATGGCACACCGATTGCCCGTTTGTGGGGTCTAAAGACTTGAGATTCAAGGGCTTCGGCAGTGCACATAAATATGGAGGCAGAGATGTCAAGAACAATTGCCAGATGGACCGCGCCGCTCGCGTTCGCGATCGCGGTTGGCATGATCGCTTGCGGTGATGACAAGCCGGACACGCTGGCGGAGGACACGAGTCTGAGTCGTGATCTTCAGATGGCGAACGCGGATACTTCGGTGCAGCCTGCGCTGCAGGACGTGCCGGCGGGCACGTCGGTGACGCCCACGCCTGTGGCGCCGACACCCGCTCCGCGAACCAGAGCGCCCGCCCGCAAAACGAGCGGTGCAGTGGTGCGCACTCCTGCGCGCGTAACGCCGACGCCGGCGCCTGCTCCGACTACGGCAACAACGTCGAGTGGCAACACGGTGACGCGCACGTCAGGAGGATCGGAGCGCGCAGTCGGCTCGATCGCTGCTGGCTCGACGCTGAGCATGACGTCGAACTCACGCATTTGCACCAACACGAATCGGGTTGGCCAGCGGTTCAACGCTACGGTGTCAGAGACGGTAACGGGATCGAACGGCGCGCGCATTCCAGCGGGTGCGACGGCGAGCATCGAGATCACCGAGCTCAAGCGCAGCGAGAACGCGAATGACAACGTCGTGATGGGGTTCCGCGTCATATCGGTTTCGTTTGGCGGCAGGACCTACCCGGTCGACGCGACCACACAGTACGCGCGCGTTGAGAAGGTAAGAAACCAGCCGAGGGACAAGGACGTGCAGAAGGTCGTGGGTGGCGCCGCAGTCGGCGCGATCATCGGCCAGGTACTCGGCAAGAGCACCAAATCCACGGTGATCGGCGCGGCGACAGGTGCAGCGGCAGGAACAGCTGCCGCCGTTGCGACCGCAAACTTCGAAGGGTGCGTGCCCGATGGAGGCCGTATAACGGTATCCCTCGACGCGCCCATGCAGGTTCAAGCCTAGCGCCTCAGGATTGCGAGCGACTACGATCGCTAAGCCCGGCGGAGAGTTCCTTCTTCGCCGGGCTTTCTTTACGCTAGATCCTTTCGCCCGGGAGGTGCGGCTGGTGTCATTAGCTGCCGAGGGAGGAACATCGACGACTCCCAAGGCGCACTGACCTGGAATCCGCTTGATGAAAACGCGATGTCTCGGCAATTCCCAGGAGTTGCCGACGATCGACGACTCAGTATCCGACTGCTGCTCCCGCTGACCGCGGATCGTCCATGCCGACGTAGCCGCCGCGCACGCGCATGATCGCCGTCACCTTCGCCTCCGCGATTCCCTGCCTGGCGAGGGCGTATCCCATCTGGCCCAGCTTTTCCATCGTCGCGGGGTCGAGCCCGTCCGGCTCGTACTTCAGCGTATCGGGAAGCGCCTGATGATGAATCCTCGGCGCTCTCAAGGCATCGGACAGCGTCATTCGGTTGTCGATGACATTCAGAATCACCTGCGCGGTGCTGGTGATGATCCGCGGACCTCCGCGCGCGCCGAGCACGAGAAGTACATCTCCGCGTGGGTCGAGGACGATCGTCGGCGACATCGCGCTCAGCATGCGCTTGCCAGGCGCGATCGCGTTGTTCTCCCCCTGCACCAAACCGAACTGGTTGGGTTTGCCGGGCTGGGACGTGAAGTCATCCATCACGTTGTTCATGAAAAACCCGGCGCCACGAATCAGCACTCCTGAGCCGTAAGTGCTGTTGATCGTTGTAGTCGTAGCAACTGCGTTCCCATGAGCATCGACAACAGAATAATGCGTTGTCTCCGTGCCCTCGCCCGCATGCATGGGCAGCGTGGCGGTGGGAGTGTGCCGGTCGGGCGAGATCGTCTTGTGCAGCTCGAGCGCGTATTCCTTGCTCGTCAGCTGTGCGATTGGGACCGTTGCAAACGCCGGGTCCCCGAGCTTTGCGTTTCGGTCGATGAACGCTCGCTGAAACGCCGAGGCAACCAGATGGAAGTACCGCGCTGTTCCGAACTGGGACAGCGAGGCGAAGGGCTCGAGGATGTTCAGGGACTCGCTGAGTGTAACCCCGCCTGAGGATGAGGGCGGCATCGATATCAGCGTGTATCCCCGATACGTCGTCCGGAGCGGCTCACGCCAGACGGGCTGGTACTGTTCCAGGTCCCGGACGGTGATGATGCCGCAGGCGCGAGATGCGCGGTGCCGTCCAGCAAGAGCAGGTGGACAGTCCCGCTGCAATTCGCTCGCGATCAGTTGCGCCACCCGTCCGCGGTAGAATCCCGCCGCGCCCTCGCGTGCAATGATCCGCAGAGTCCCGGCCAGATCGCGCTGAACGAGTCGTGCTCCAACCGCCGGCGGCATTCCCCCTGGGGAAAAAAGCTCATTGCCGGCAAACTGCCGAATCAGCGTTTGCTTGTTTGCGACCGATGCAGCCAGAGCGCTGTCGACGACGATGCCGTCCGCCGCCATGCGGATTGCGGGTGCCATCACTTTGTCGAGCGACATCGTACCATATCGTGCGAGCGCGGCGGTGAGCCCGGCGACCGAGCCCGGCACGCCCGACGCCGCCCGTCCGACGACGCCCGCTCTCGTCAACGTGCCAGTGGAATCCATGTACATGTCGCGCGATGCGGCTGCCGGTGCGACCTCGCGATAATCGATGGCCGCCGTTCTTCCGTCGGCCAGCCGGATCACCATGTAACCGCCTCCTCCGATGTTACCCGCCTCCGGGAGTGATACGGTCAGCGCGAAACCGACTGCAACGGCAGCATCAACTGCGTTTCCGCCAGCGCGCAGAATTTCAACCCCTGCCTCACTGGCGAGACGGCTGTTGCTCGCCACCATCGCGTGCTCGGCGAATGTCGCGTCCTGACCGGGAGGATAACGCCACGCGGCCGGAAAAACGGCGGCAACGCGAGGAGGAACAGTATCGGGTGCATCGTTCGCCGTTTGAACGGCGGGAGCGCACGCGCCTGCTACAAGTGCCAGGAAGAGAGGGCGAGCACAGTTCACGAGCTTCTCCAATTCGATTTCCGACTAACCAACTCTGACTGCGAACAAAATGTAGGCAATTTTCTGATCCGGAGCCCGCAGTGCCGTGTCGCAGTGCGCAGTTTAGTCCGCAGTTCGCAGTTTAGTCCGCAGTTCGTAGTGTGGTACCGCAGTCCGCAGTGTAGTACCGCAGTCCGCAGCGCAGTACCGCAATCCGCAGCCCTCTACCGTCGACGCCCGCGAGTCCCGAATCCCATCCTGAAATTGAGCCGCGTACTGCGCTGTGTGAGCGTGTTGCTCTGACTGTTGGACAGGCCGGTACGCTCGTGAAGCACAAGCCCGTAGTCCTGAACTATGTTCACCTGCATCGTCGGATTGAACGTGTAGCCGAAGCCGTACCCGAACGTGAAGAACGGATCGATGTTTGTCCCCGTTGGCTCCAGTTCGGCATTGTCCGAGTCCCCCCGCAGGTTGCTGTACATCGTGGCCCCCGCCGAGACCTCCAGAACCTGGTGCAGACCCTGTGATCCTCCGGCATGAAATGACGCACCGAGCGATGTGAGATCCAGATGCGCGTCGCAGCGATTGCAGCTCGGGCCGGAGTAGACAAAAGGAACGTCGACATAAGTCAGCACAGCGCCGAGCGAGAACTGATTTTGTAATGCCTTCTCGAGCGCCGCGCGATACTGCCACGTCGTTCCTTCTCCAAAATCCCACGTGCTGTTGCTGGCTCCGTCGCTGATTCCGTTCGCGCCGTACAGCCCGATGCCCACGCTTCCCCACATCGATGGCTGGGTGACAATCGGCGCGCGCCGACGGACCTGCGCATCCGCCGGCTGTGCGGCAGCGACAAGGAGAGCGATCAGAATGTATTTGTTCACATGTACTCCGAGTTCTTGCGGCTCGCTCGAAGCGGCCGGTAAGTTAGGTTGTGATTCACCCCGCAAGACCGGACCGGGATGACTGATCCAAGGGTCACCGAGCGTCGCAATCCGCGGACCGCTTCGATCGATCTCGCCACTCCACTGGAGATCGTGGATGTCATAAACGCGGAAGACCGCATGGTTCCCGACGCCGTAAACACGCAGCGTGAGCAGATAGCCGCTGCAATTACGCTCGCGGAAGACGCATTCAGAAAAGGTGGACGGCTCTTCTACATCGGCGCCGGAACATCCGGTCGCCTTGGCGTGCTCGATGCGAGTGAATGTCCACCAACTTTCGGAACGGATCCGGAAATGGTCCAGGGAATTATCGCCGGCGGCACTCCGGCGCTCACTCGCTCACAGGAAGGCGCCGAAGACGTGGCCGAAAATGGCGCAAAGGAGATGGATGATCACGGCGTCACGACGCACGATCTCGTGATCGGTATTGCTGCTTCAGGAACCACACCGTACGTCCACTCCGGAATCCGGCGCGCGCGCGAGCTCGGCGCGAAGACGGCGATTATCTCGTGCTCCCGACCGCCACTCGATGTTGTCGAAGATGTCGACGTAGCGATTCTTCCCATCGTTGGCCCCGAGGTCGTGACCGGCTCGACGCGAATGAAAGCGGGTACCGCGACGAAGCTCATTCTCAACATGATCACCACCGGCGCGATGATCCGCCTCGGGAAGACCTACGGAAATCTGATGGTCGATCTGAAGGCGACGAACAACAAGCTGAAGGATCGAAGCGAGCGCATCGTCGTCGAGGTCTGCGGTGTGTCCCGCGCTGAAGCACGAGAGCTGCTGGAGGCGGCGAACAAGAGCGTGAAGACAGCGATCGTAATGCAGAAACTGCGTGTATCTCGGGAAGAAGCCGAAGCCGCGCTGGCACGCGCCGGCGGCGTCATTCGGCGCGCGATACCCGATGCGCCTCCCCCGGTAACCGAATGACTCAGCCGAGAGCCGAGCAGGACAAGTCCGCAGAGCTCACAGAGCCCCGGACAAGGCGATCCGTTCAGCCCGAACGCGGAATGCTCATGGTCGGCCTCATGTCGGGAACATCGCTCGACGGAGTCGCCGCCGCAGTTGTGCGCTTCACCGATCGCGACGGAGGCGTTGACGCAGAGCTGGTCGGCTTCACACAGCATGCTTATTCAAGGGAACAGCATGATCGGCTCGCGCGTGCTCTGGTCGAGGGAACTCCGGCCGAGTATTGCCGGCTGGGCTTCGATCTTGGCGAGTGGCTCGCGAATGCGGCCGCCGCGGCCATCAGCGAAGCTGGTGTCGGGCGCAGCGAAGTCGCAGCAGTTGCATCGCACGGACAGTCCATCTGGCATGAGCCGGGACATTCAACCTGGCAGCTCGGAGAGGCGGCCGTGATTGCCGAAAGGCTCGGCGTTCCGGTTGTCAGCGACTTTCGCGTGAGGGATGTCGCTGCCGGTGGGCAGGGAGCGCCGCTGGTACCGATCGCCGACGCGATGATTTTTTCTTCGCCAACGATCTGGCGCGGGCTGCAGAACATCGGCGGAATTGGAAACGTGACAGTTGTTCCGCCGGGCGGTGAATTGAGCGGAGTCCGCGCGTTCGATACCGGACCAGGCGCTGGAGTGATCGACAAAACGACTCGCGCGCTCCGCTCCGACCTGCCATACGATATAGACGGAAAGCTTGCCGCGGCGGGGACGCCGGTCACCGAAGTCGTTGACGAGCTGCTCACACACGCCTACTTCGCCGCGGAACCGCCAAAATCCACCGGCCCCGAGCTCTTCAGCCCGAGCTACGTCGCCGAGCTGATTCGCCTGTGCCGCGAGAAGCGCACCGGATGCACCGATGAAGACATCGTCGCGACTGCCGTCGACCTGACGGCGCGGAGCATCGCGGATTCCTATCGCCGCTTCATCGCCGAGCCGATCTCGGAGGTGGTGTTCTCGGGCGGCGGCGCCAGGAACCCGACTCTCGTGAAGCGAATCTCCGAAGCAATCTCCCCGCTCGAAGCCCGATTATTCGACGATGTCTTCTTCGACGGGGAAGCAAAGGAGGCCGTGGCCTTTGCATTGCTAGGCTATTTGCACCTGAAGGGCAGACCCGGCAACGTTCGGTCCGCCACCGGAGCAAGGGGGCCCCGGATACTGGGCAAGCTCACGCCACCTTAAGACTGCGCGACGGCTAAACGCATTTACCGGAGCAGCCAAATGAGTCCACAGCAATCACGTAACCCCCTCCAGGTCTTTGGCCGTCCCAAGATGGCCGTGCTGCTCTTCCTTGGATTCTCCTCCGGCCTTCCGCTCTACCTCACGAAAACAACGCTTCAGGCGTGGATGACCACCGCCGGAGTGAGTCTCACGGCGATTGGCGTGTTCAGCCTCCTCAATGCGCCCTATTCACTGAAGTTCGTGTGGGCGCCGGTCCTCGACCGGTACGTTCCGCCCTTCCTCGGGAGGCGGCGCGGATGGATGCTCATCACGCAGGTCCTTCTGCTGAGCGCTATCGCCTTCATGTCCTTTCACGATCCGAAGGTCGGGTTGATGGCCCTCGGAATCAACGCCCTTGTCATCGCATTTCTCAGCGCGTCGCAGGACATCACCATCGATGCCTACCGAACGGACATTCTCACGAAGGACGAGCTTGGGCCCGGCACATCGGTCTACGTGCTCGGCTACCGAATCGCACTCATTCTGACAGGGTGGCTGGCGTTCGTGCTCGCCGATCGGCTGTCGTGGCCGACAACCTACGTCATCATGTCGACGCTGATGATCGTCGGCATCATCACGACCTTCCGCGCTCCGGAGCCGGTCCTCAAGGATCCGCGTCCGGCCAGCCTGACCGAGGCTGTGGTCCTTCCGTTCAAGGAGTTCTTCCAGCGCTCCGGTTTTGTGGCAGGTCTCGTCGCACTGCTGTTCATCGTTTTCTACAAGCTGCCGGACAGTTTGACGGACAACATGAAGACTTCGTTCCTGCTCCAGGCTGGCTTCTCGCAGACGGAAATCGGGACGGTGCTCGGATTCGCCGGAATCATTGCGACCATCACGGGCGGCCTGCTCGCGGGTGCCGTCATCGTGCGACTCGGGGTGAACAAGTCGCTGTGGGTGTTCGCGGTCTTTCAGGCTCTGAGCAATGTCGCCTATTACATCCTCGCGCTCGCTGGGAAAAGCTATGCCTTGATGGTCATGGCGGTGGTCACCGAGAACTTCGGGCTCGGCTTGGTGAGCGCGGGACTGCTCGCGTTCATGATGAGCGTGTGCAACCGACGGTTTTCTGCGACGCAGTTCGCGTTGTTATCGAGCCTGATGGCGGCGAGTCGCGACATTCTCGTCGCACCGGCGGGCAGAATCGCTGAGCTGACGGGGTGGCCCGGGTTCTTCCTCTTCACGGTGGCTTCGGCAGCACCCGCTCTGTTGCTGCTGCCGATAGTGGCGCCGTGGGGGCGAGATATGCCCCGATTTGCCGCGGAGCGCGAAGGTGATTCTGCGGATGAGTCCGATCCAGACGAGGTCGCCAGCCTGGAGGCGAACGCTACGGATCAGTCGGACGGCGTGGGCCCCGGGGGTCAGCCGCGAAAACGTTAAACCGCATCCGGGCCGGGCCGCCTCTGGTGCGGCCCGACGCAGCCGCTCAGGCGGCCGGCTTCTCGGGAGGGTCTGGCTTATCAGTCGTGAACCGCGCCGCGACGACAGTGACGTTGTCCGGTGCGCCGGTTTCGAGGGCTCTTTGGACGAGGAGCGTGCAGAGGCTGTCGAGACTCTCGTTGTCGGTTGCCATCTTCGCGATCTCGCTCGACGTGAGCTGGTTCGAAAGCCCATCGCTGCAGAGAACCACCACATCTCCATCCTGCATGCGGTCTCGCGTCAGCTCGGGTACGACGGCTTCCTCCGGCCCGAGCGCCTGGAGAATGATGTTGCGGTGCTCGCTCTTCTCGGCTTGTTCCTGCGACATCTTGCCGGCATCGACCATTCGCTGAACGAGCGACTGATCCTTCGTCATCTGCTTGGCCGATCCGTCTCTCACGATGTACGCCCGGCTGTCACCAACCTGGGCGAAGTAGATCATCCCGTTGACAGTCAGGGCGAGCGTCGCCGTCGTGCCCATTCCGTGGTGCGACCGGTCCTGAACGGCATGAGCATGAATGGCGCGATTCGCCGAAAAGAGCGCCTGCTGCAGGGCATCCGCGACGATGACAGTCCCGCGAAGCCCGCCGCGATGCCATCGGTCGCGAAGGTATTCGTATGCGATCGTCGTCGCCATCGAGCTCGCGATCTCCCCAGACGCAGCTCCTCCAACCCCATCCGCGACCATCAGAACGGCGGGAACGGCGTCCACCTTGAGAATCGGTGAGTCGTTTTCGCTCACGCTCTTGCCGGAGACGAGGTCACCGAAAAGGAATGAATCCTCATTGTGCTCCCGGATTAGTCCAACGTCGGTTCGGCCCGACACTTCGAGCGTTCCATCGGGAAGCGCGGGAAATTCCGCGGTAAACGGCTCGACTGCCTTCATGCGATAAAACGCACGCCTGACCCGGGGGCAGGGGCGTCACAGGATGTTGTGGGGGTCGCAAGGGCGGGGCACGGCATCCGCGAGAATATAGGTTAGACGACGCGGGCGCGCCTAGATACAAAAAAACGACAAATGTCCACCGAACAGCTCTGGTACCGACCATGCAATCAGGTTATGACGAGACGGCAGAGGCTTGTGATGACTACCAGTAGATCGTTCCGCGTGATTTTCGCCGCTGCGGTTTCGGCCGGCGTCGCGGCGTGTTCGCCCCGGACTCCGGCGGTGGCGACCCCAACGCCCGTGCCAACAGCGCCGGTGGTCACCACACCGGCTCCTCTCCCGCCGGCGAACGCGGCTCTGCCGCCCGTACCGCGCGCGTCGGGGCCGCTGGAAATCAAGGTGGTCTATCCCACTGCGGGTCAGCTCATACAGTCGAAGGACTCGAACTTCATATTTGGATCGGTGGGGAATGGCGACGCCGCGTTGACTATCAATGGCGTCCTGACGCCCGTTTGGCCGAACGGGGCGTTCATGGGATGGTTGGCCAACCCTCCAGCGAGCGCTCCTCAGTATGAGCTCGTCGCGGCGACGCCGACGGACACGGCCAGGCTCACGCATCCCATCAAGGTTCTGCCACCCGCTTCTCCCGCTCCCGTGCCGCCCCCTACGGCCGATACTGTAGATGCCGCGCAGCGAATCACGCCGGGACAATACGCTACGCTGATTGGCCAGGCGACAGTCGCAAACGATACCGACCGCGTCGTCACCGGATATGCCCCGGTCGACAATCTCGATAGGTGGTTCCTGCTCCCGGGGACAGCGGTGCGGGTGGACTCCGTCAAAGGGAATTACGCTTTCGTCCACCTCGATAGTCAGCGAGTTGTGCGGATCGAGAAGCCCGAGATCAACCTGACAACCCCTGTCCCCACCCCTCCGTCACTCACAGCGCAGCCATTTACTGTAACCCCCGCGCAGGAATGGGTCGACGTTGCCATCCCCGTAAGCGGAACGCCGCCGTATCTCATTGACGTAGGCAACAATTCACTGACGGTGACGTTCTATGGTACAGCGGGCACGACTCAGCCGGCGGTAAATCTTGCGGCGTCGAGCTATGTGAGCTCGGTTGCTTCGGCTGTAGCAAAGCCCGAGATGCGTTATACGGTTTCAATGCGCGGGCCAGTATTCGGCTTTCAGCGCTTGTGGCAGAATGGCGTGTTTACGCTTCGTGTTCGCCGTCCTCCTCCAGTCGATTCCACTGCTCCGTTGCGAGGCCTCACGATCGCGGTCGATCCGGGGCATCCGCCGGCGGGCTCGAGAGGACCGACCGGGTTCTGGGAGCCCGAAGCGACTCTGCCAATCGGGTTCAAGGTTCGTGATCTCCTGCAGGCGCGTGGCGTGAACGTGCTGATGACGCGAACGACGCCGGAAGCGGTGGATCTGAATCTTCGGCCAACGATGGCCCGGCGGGCGAATGCGCACGCACTCGTATCGATTCATCTCAACGCGGTTCCGGACGGGATGAATCCCTTCGTTGCGCAGGGGACGACGACTTACCATTTCTGGAAGCACTCGGAGCCTTTGGCAAGCGCGATGCACCAGGCGCTCCTCCAGCAGCTCGGCTTGCCCGACAAGGCGGTTAAGCGTGCTAATTTCGCTCTCGTGCGAGCGACGTGGATGCCGGCGGTCCTTGCCGAGGGCGCGTTCATGATCATGCCCGACCAGGAAGCGGCGATACGTGCGCCCGAGTACCAGGAGCGGTACGCGCGGGCGATCGTCGAAGGATTGGAGCGTTACTTCCGATCGCTGGGTCAGGCGTCTCGTTGAGCTCAGCCGGCATCGGCGCATCGCCGCGTCTGCGCAAGGCGGCAGCGATCGCCGGTGCAGCCGCGCTGATACTCGCCACGCTCGTTCCACTCGAGCCACTCAGGGGACAGCTCGTTCCGAATGACGAGTGGAAGACAATACAGACGCAGCATTTCCGCGTGCATTTCACGCCACCGCTCGAGCAGCTTGCCCGTCACTCGGCCGCGACCGCCGAGCGGGCGTATCTGCTTTTGTCGCGCGAGCTCGTTCCGCCACGTGGAAAAATCGATCTCGTCGTCGCGGACAACGTCGATTTTACGAACGGGTACGCAACGCCGTTTCCGTCGAACCGGATTGTGGTCTACGCGCACCCGCCGGTGGACGAGATCGCGCTTCGCTACAACGCGGACTGGACGGAGCTCGTCATCACGCACGAGCTGACGCACATCTTCCACCTCGACCGCACCAGGGGAATCTGGAAACTCGGGCGTTTCCTCTTCGGACGGCATCCTGCGTTTTTTCCCAACGCCTACATGCCGGCATGGATCACCGAAGGCCTGGCCGTCTACTACGAATCGAGGATCACCGGAACAGGGCGACTCGAGGGGTCGACTCACTACATGGTCGCGCGAGCCGCTGCTGAAGCCGGTTCGCTTCCGCGGCTTGGCGAGCTCTCCTCGGAGACGTCGCGGTTTCCACGGGGTGAGGTTGTGTACGCATACGGCGGATTCATCTTCGACCATCTATCGCGTACTCGCGGAGAGAAGACAATCCGCGATTTCGTCGAGCTGACGAGCGGGTCGATATTCCCGCTCACGCTGAACGGCAAATCGCGGAAAGCGTTCGGTGTGAGCTTCGAGCGCGCATGGAGGCAGTGGGGGGACTCTCTCCTCAGAACGGCTCAGCGTGGCACTGTTCCACTCGCCGGCTGGCGCGAGCTCACGTCGGAAGGGTGGATCGTATCGGCACCGCGCTGGGTGAGCGAGACAACACTGTTGTACGGCGCCGCGACGGGACGCGAAGTGGCTCACGCGTACATGCTCGGCCTCGACGGCATTCAAAGGAAGATCGGACGACGGAACGCACCGGCCGTGAACGTTCCACTTCCGAACGGCGACGTGCTTTTCAGTCAACCCGATCTCATCGACGCATACCGGCTGCGCAACGATCTCTACGTACAGCGGGGTGGTGAGGAGATCAGGCTAACGCACGGCGCGCGTCTCTCCGCGCCCGACGCCCGTCGCGATGGAGCGATCGTCGCAGTGCAACAGGTACCGGGATCTACGCGCCTCGTGCGAGTGGCGGCCGATGGCAAACGCATCGTGCCTATCACGTCGGGCGCACTGGACGTGCAATGGGCGGATCCACGCTGGTCTCCGGATGGCGCGCGCATCGCGGCCGTGCGCATCCCGCGCGGGAACAGGCCGGAGATTGTCATCCTCGACACTCTCGGCACTGAGCGGTTCTCCCGGCAGTTTCAGAACGCGGTTGCCGCATCCCCTAGCTGGTCGCGTGACGGGACAAAGCTCTACATCTCATCGGATCATTCGGGGACAATGCAGGTGTACGCGCTGGACGTCGCACTGTCGCCGGGGACTTTGACCCGGCTTAGCAACGCTGTGACCGGATTGTTCGGCCCCGAGCAATCTCCGGATACCGAGCGGTTGGCAGCGGTGCTCTATCAGACGGACGGATATCATCTCGGGATCGCACCGGTCCCCCGCGCGCCGGTCGTCGCGAATGAATCAGCCGTGCGCGGGGCGAGAGCGCTGTGCACTGAATGTCGGCTTCCGGACGCGGTCTTGCAAATCCCGCTCAGGCCGGAGTCAGGCACCGCAAGGAGCTATTCGCCATGGCGCTCCTTGCTCCCTACATACTGGGAGCCTTTGATCGAGAGCTCGACTGGTTTTGGGACGCGGCTTGGAGGAGCGACCACCGGCACTGACCTTGTCGGGCGGCATTCATATCTCGCGCAGGCGACCTTCAACACGAAGTATCGCGAGACCGAAGGGTTCGGCTTCTATCGGTACTCCGGGTTTGGCCAGCCGTTGCTCGACTTTACCGCGGAGCAGGCGTGGGACCACTCTTCGATTGTGAATTCCGCCGAAGCAATTGTTGGCGATCTCGCGCAGCGCTCGCGGATTTTTTCCGCGCGGGCCACGGTCACGCGGCCGCGCGCGCGCAATTTCGGCTCGGTCACGATAGGAGGAGATGTCGAGACGCGCGATTACACCAGCGACCCGGACACACTGCTCGCAAAGCTCCCACCGCTTTACGCGCAGACAATCCGCTACCCGTCGGTTTTCGGAGTCGCCGCGTGGTCGAACACGCGGCGTCCTCCGCTCTCCATCTCCCGCGAGGATGGAGTGTCAGTTTCGGTCTCGGCTCGCCAGCGCTGGAGGAATTCCCCCGAGAATCTCCCGTCAGAAAATGCAGGTGTTGCAGGCTCGCGCAGCTGGAGCCGCAGCGTGGTCGGTGTGACAGCCGCGTACAAATCGCTCGACCTTCCTGGCTTCGCCCACCACGTGATCGCCGTGCGCGGGGCAGCAGGATATGCGGACAGCCGTGCTATCTCGGGCTTTTCCGCCGGCGGTCTCAGCGGAACGACGATCGAGGTGATCGCCGGAGTCGGGCTTGGCAACGAGCGCCGCACGTTCGGAGTGCGCGGATTTCCGCCGTCCGCGGAGCGCGGGATCAGAGCGTTCGCGGGATCGCTCGAGTATAGAGCGCCCATTGCCGCACCGTCGCGACATGTGCGATTCATCCCGCTGCTGTTCGACCGATTCTCAGCGACGGCGTTTGCCGATGCGGGACGGGCGTACTGTCCGGGCGCCGTGGTCCAGGCGGTGACGGTGTGCAGTGATCCGGGTGCCGCGAATCCCTGGCTTGCATCTGCCGGCGCAGAGCTCAACCTCGATGCGGCAATCTACTATGATGTCCCTGCGAGAATCCGGCTGGGTGTTGCAGCGCCAGTAGCGAGTCGCGAATACGGTCGGGCGAAATCGATGAGTCTATACCTCACGTTCGGATCGTCGTTCTAACCCATTTGAATGGGGTCCCATATATCCGACCGTAGTCGCCAGCAATTTCCTGAAGAAAAAGCTTGACAAAAATTCAATGTCACACACGTGAAACCGAACAAGTTTTCCACCTTCCGAGGAGAATCGAGCGCGGGAAATCTTCGGGCCCGCTGCATTCGTGATGTGGATACCGTAAGTGCTTGGTGTGTATTATCTTACATTAGCACTGGCGTGGAAACACGAACTCGGGTAAACTGCTTCCCCCACGCCGGTCTGTCCCGTAAAAATACAGTAACGTTTCAGCCCGTGATCCTTTCTTGACAATCGCTACCAGCCGCGGAGAGTTGTATTAAATGCCAACGCCTGCCACCCCCGCCCCGGGACCCGCTCAGCTCAATCAGAACGCGCGGACCGTCATCGAAAAGCGCTACCTCATCAAGGACTCGACGGGCATGCCCACCGAACAGCCCGAAGACATGTTCTGGAGAGTGGCGACGACGGTGGCCGAGGCGGACAGACGTTACGGCGCCGGTGAGCCTGGGGTCTCGCAGCTCGCGCGCGATTTCTACGCGCTGATGACGGAGCGTCGCTTCGAGCCGAACTCTCCGACGCTCATGAACGCCGGCCGGCCACTTGGACAGCTCTCCGCGTGCTTCGTCCTGCCTATCGAGGATTCTCTCTCGAACGGACAGAATGGCATTTACGATACGCTTCGGGCGATGGCTCTGATTCATCAGTCAGGCGGCGGCACCGGCTTCAGCTTTTCGCGTTTGCGCGGTACGGGATCGATGGTGCGCTCCACCACGGGTGTCGCCTCCGGACCCGTTTCATTCATGAAGCTGTATGACGCTTCCACCGACGCCGTGAAGCAGGGCGGAACGCGGCGCGGCGCGAACATGGGGATTCTTCGAGTCGATCACCCCGACATCATGGACTTCATCACCTGCAAGGAAGACCTGTCGCAGGCGACGAACTTCAATATCTCCGTTGCAGTCACGATGAAGTTCATGGATGCGGTCAGAGCCGGCACTTCCTATGACCTGATCGATCCATCGACTGGGAAGGCGGTTGGCCAGCTCGACGCGCAGCACGTGTGGGGAAAGATGATCGAGGATGCGTGGCGCACCGGCGAGCCCGGGTGCTTCTTCATCGACGAAGCGAACCGCTACAATCCGGTGCCGCACGTCGGGAGCTATGAGGCAACCAACCCCTGCGGCGAGCAGCCGCTGCTGCCGTACGACGTCTGCAACCTCGGCTCCATCAATCTCGGCGCGTTCGTCCGGGACGGCGCCATCGACTGGGATTCGCTTCGCCGGGTGATCCATCTCTCGACCCATTTTCTGGAGAACGTGATCGACGCGAACCAGTATCCGCTGTCCGAGATCACCGACCTGGCGCAGCGGATCCGGCGCATCGGGCTCGGCGTCATGGGCCTGGCCGATGTGTTCGTCAAGCTCGGCGTGGCGTACGATTCGGATGAAGGAGTGGCGCTGGGGCGCCGGATTCAGCAGTTCGTGGATGAGGAAGGCAAGGTCGAATCGGAGCGGCTGGCCGCGGAGCGGGGAGTGTTCCCTGAGTGGGAGCGTAGCATCTGGGGGCCCGATGAAACCGCGGCCCGCGATGCCAACGGTGAGCGGATCCGGCCCATGCGGCGTCTCCGCAACTGCAACGTGACCACGGTGGCGCCGACCGGCACCATCTCGATCATCGCCGGCTGCAGCTCCGGCATCGAGCCGCTCTTCGCCGTGGCGTTCATGCGGAACCAGGCCGGCGCGCTGATGCCGGACGTAAATGAGGACTTCGTCGCCATCGCCAAGGCGGAGGGCTGGTACTCCGACGAGCTGATGCTGAAGATCGCGGCGACCGGGCACATCGACTTTCCGGAGGTGCCGGCGAAGTGGCAGCGGGTCTTCGTCACCGCCAACGCCATCAAACCCGAGTGGCACATCCGGATGCAGGCAGCGTTTCAGGAGTACAACGACAGCGCCATCTCGAAGACCTGCAACTTCGCGCAGGACGCCACCGAGGAATACGTCGAGGAGATCTATCGGCTGGCGTATCGGCTGAACTGCAAGGGCGTGACCGTGTACCGGGACGGCAGCCGGGAGATGCAGGTCTTGTCGACCGGCTCGACCGCGAAGAAGGTGACGGAGCAGCACGGGAAAGACGGGAAGGGCGGGAAGGAAGGGAAGGGCAGGCTCGATCGTGCGCAGGCGGAGGTTCTCTCCGATCTCAAAGGCACCATCGCTGAGC
>DASQFN010000081.1 GCA_035633115.1 Gemmatimonadaceae bacterium
GGGGAGTGTCGAGCTACCGGAAGGAATGGAGATGGTGATGCCGGGTGACAACGTTCAGATGACGATCGAGCTGATCACGCCGATCGCGATGGACGAAGGTCTGAGGTTCGCGATCCGAGAGGGCGGCCGCACGGTAGGCGCGGGCGTCGTAACGAAAATCATAAAGTAGGAGCCTGGCTCGCGTCTCGGTCACCGGCCACCGGTGACGGGGAACCGGTGACCGAGGCCCGAACAGGGAACGTATAAATGCCGCGCGACAAAATCATTCTCGCTTGCAGCGACTGTAAAAACCGGAATTACTTCACCACGAAGAACAAGCGCCTGCACCCAGAGCGCGTCGAGTGGAAGAAGTATTGCCCGCGCTGCAACGCACACAAGCTGCACAAGGAAACGAAGTAGATGGCAGTCGAAGTCGCTACACGGGCTCCGAGCTTCCCGGTCAAGGTCGCGACCTTCTATCAGGAAGTCGTAACCGAGATGCGGAAGGTGACGTGGCCCGACCGCGCGCAGCTGAAGGACACGACGATCAAGATCATCATCTTCGTGCTCTTCATCGGCGCGGTACTCGGCATCGTGGACGTTCTCCTTCAGCTCATTCTGGTGGAGGGCATCCCATCGCTATTCAGGGGACGGTAATCGTGGATCAACACCGCTGGTACGCGATACAGACGACCTCGGGCCACGAGAACAAAGTCAAGTCGCTGATTGTGCGACGGATCGACGCCGATCCGCGCTCCCCGGAGGAGCGCACGATCAGGCAGGCGCTCGTTCCGACTCAGGAAGTGGTCGAGATCAAGAACGGAAAGAAAGTCAACGTGGAGCGGAAGATTTATCCGGGCTACGTGCTTGTCGAGATGGTGATGGATCAGGAGACGGCGCACACGATCAACGGCATTCAGGGTGTGATCAAGTTCGTCGGCCACGAGCGACTCCCGCAGCCGCTGCGCCCCGATGAGGTCAACAGACTTCTCGGTGTCGCGGACGACACGGAGCCGGAAGAAGTGAAGGAAGAGATTCCCTTCCTGGTTGGTCAGGCGGTGGCAATCACCGAGGGGCCGTTCACCGATTTCAATGGAACCGTCGAGGAAGTTTTGAGTGACAAAGGAAAGGTACGAGTCTCGGTATCGCTTTTCGGGAGACCAACGAGTGTCGAGCTCGACTACCTCCAATTGAAGGGGTATTAAAAGCGCGACCCGCTCTTCGCTAAGCGCTTAGCGCTGTGCGCAAAGCGGTCAGCGGGTAGCGCGTTGTGATTTTGCCCTTGCGCGGGGCGGCCGAACTTCGAATCGGCGAGGAGCGCACCGTCGGATACCACTACGACGCTAAATCAAATCGTGGGAGTTGGAGGCGCAGCCCACGGTGGGCACCACGCGCAACTGAACGTCTAAGGAGTATCATGGCAAAAAAGGTCACTGGATTCGTCAAGCTGCAGATCTCTGCAGGTAAGGCGAACCCGGCGCCCCCCGTCGGCACCGCTCTCGGTCCGCAGGGAATCAACATCATGGCCTTCTGCAAAGAGTTCAACGCTCGGACGCAGGGGCAGGATACGATTCTTCCGGTCGAGATCACGATTTTCGCCGACAAATCCTTCACCTTCATCACCAAGACACCGCCCGCGGCTGTCCTGTTGAAGAAGGAAGCAGGGATCGAAAAGGGCTCGGGTCAGCCAAATCGCAACAAGGTGGGATCTGTCACTCGCGCGCAGCTCAGGAAGATCGCGGAGATCAAGCTGCCGGACCTGAACACGGATTCCGTCGAGTCGGCAATGGCGATGATCGCCGGCGCCGCGCGCTCGATGGGACTCGAGGTGAAGGACTGATGCGCAAGCACGGAAAGAAATACAAAGCCGCGGCCGAGAAGCGCGATCACGCCACGCACTATCCACCGAAGCAGGCGATCGAGTTCGTCAAGTCGTCGGCGTACGCAAAGTTCGACGAGACTGTCGAAGTTGCCGTCCGCCTCGGTGTCGATCCGCGCCACGCCGATCAGGTCGTGCGCGGAACAGTCGTGCTGCCCGCGGGCACCGGTAAGACGGTGCGCGTGCTCGTCATCGCCGATGGTGAAAAGGCGAGAGAGGCCGAGCAGGCCGGCGCCGACTACGTCGGAACGGAGTACATCGCCAAGATCAAGGAGAACTGGCTCGATTTCGACGTTCTCATCGCAACACCGAACCTGATGGGCCAGCTCGGTGCGCTCGGACGCGTTCTCGGTCCGCGTGGTTTGATGCCCAATCCCAAGGCAGGCACCGTGACGTTCGACGTCGCGCGCGCCGTCCGCGAGGTGAAGGCAGGAAAGATCGAATTCCGTGTCGACAAGAGCGGCAACGTCCACGCTGCAATCGGCAAAGTCTCGTTCCCGGCGGAAGCGCTGGAGACCAACTTCGCCGCGTTCATGGATCAGATCGTCCGCGCCAAGCCGCCTGCCGCAAAGGGCGTCTACGTCCGCAACGTCGCCATCTCGAGCACGATGGGCCCCGGCGTCATCATCGACACTACTCCTTACCGGTAGCCGACAATGAAGAGAGCCGAAAAGGAGCAGCTGGTGAGCGATCTTCGCGACAAGCTCAAAGGGTCGAAATCGCTGTACTACACGGACTTCACGGGGCTCAACGTGAAGCGCATGACGGAGCTCCGCCGCCGCCTCAAGCGTGCCGGCGTCGCGTACGTCGTGATCAAGAACACGTTGGCGCTGCGCGCGGTCAACGAGAGCGGGCTGGTTGGCGAGACCCTCAAAGGTCCAACCGGTCTCGTGTTTGGAACGGATCCAGTCGCGGCCGCAAAGGTCCTGACGGATTTCGCGAAGGAGTTCGAGCAGAAGCCCGCGGTGAAGGGCGGATTGCTGGAAGGGAAGGCGATCGACACGGCTCAGGTCAAGAAGCTGGCGTCGCTCCCGTCCCGTGAGCAGATGCTGGCCGATCTCGGTGCCGGCTTGCAGTCACCCATGGCGGCCTTCGTCGGCGCCCTGAGCGGATTGCTAACCATGTTTGCAGGCGCGCTCGACGCGCTCAAGACACAGCGCGAAGGCGCCTAATTTTTCCCGGAGAAAACACACAATGGCCCCCCCCAACGCAACCATGAGCAAGGATGAGATTCTCGATGCCATCGGCAACATGTCGGTGTTCGAGCTCGCCGAGCTGATCGAGGCTTTCAAGACCAAGTTCAACGTCACCATTTCCGCCGCGCCAGTCGGTGCAGCTCCCGCCGCCGGTGGCGCGGGTGCCGCCGCCGCTCCCGCCGCCGAGGAGCAGACGGAGTTTGCCGTCAACCTCAAGGCAGCGGGCGCCAAGAAGATCCAGGTCATCAAGGTCGTGCGAGAGCTGACCGGCCTTGGATTGAAGGAAGCGAAGGATCTGGTCGACGCCGCACCGAGCACCGTGAAGTCCGGCGTCACGAAGGACGAGGCGGCTGCAATGAAGCAAAAGCTCGAGGATCAGGGAGCGGAAGTCGAAGTGAAGTAAGGGCCCGGGTTGCCGTTCAACCCTTTCCCTCACTTCAACTTCGACGATATGCTCGATATCCGACGTCGCTCCACAACTGAAGCACTTCCCATCGCTCCACCCCGGCATCGCGAAAATTTCGCGGCCGCCGGGGCAGGAGTCGTTTGCGTCTGCGCCATCCCCGTAGGTGACATATGCCAGAATTGATGAAAGAGATTTCCTTCGCAAAGCTCGACCAGGGCATGAACATGCCCCATCTGCTCGACATCCAGACGCGCGCGTTCGAATCGCTGCTGCAGCTGGATGCCGCCTCGCACGACCGCGAGGATATCGGGCTCGAGCGAGTCTTCAAGGACCTGTTCCCGATCACCGACGTCCACGAGAATTTCTCGCTGGAGTTCAAGAGCTACACGCTCGGCGATCCCAAGTATTCTGTCGCCGAGTGCATCGAGCGCGACATGACGTACTCGGCTCCTCTCAAGGCGACGCTCCAGCTCGTCATCTTCGAGGAGACCGAAGGCGGCAAGCGGCCGAAGAACATCATCGAGAAGGAAGTCTACCTCGGTGAGCTGCCGCTGCTCACGCCACTCGGCACGTTCGTCATCAACGGCGCCGAGCGCGTCATCGTGAGCCAGCTGCATCGCTCGCCTGGCGTCGTGTTCGAGGAGTCGACGCACCCCAACGGGCAGCGGCTGATCTCCGCGCGCATCATCCCATTCCGCGGGTCGTGGGTGGAGTTCACGGTCGACATCCACGACGTGATCTACGTCCACATCGACAAGAAGAAGAAGTTCCCCGCGACGGCGCTTCTCCGCGCCTTCGGCTACGGGACGAGCTCGGCGATTCTTCGCCTCTTCTTCGCCGAGCGTGAGCTCGACCTCGTGAAGAAGCGCGAGAGCCGCACGGATCAGCGCGAAGTCCTCGGCGCAATCATCGCCGAGAACATCACGCTCGCCGGTGAAGCTGTCGACCCGGACGCTCCGCGTCTCAAGACGAAGAAGGCACGCACTCAGCTCGAGCGCGATCAGTCTGAGCTGCTCGTGCAGGAAGGCGACGAGCTCACCGAAGAGGTCTTCAACCGGCTTCGCCGGCTGAAGATCGACCGTATCAAGGTCTTTGCGTCATACACTACCATCGACCTCCGCGACGAGACGGATGCCATCGAGCGCGGAGAGCGGCCGGAGCGGCGCATCATTGCTCGCGACGCGGTGGACCTCGATTCAGGCGAAGTCATCGCCGAGTGCGGAGACAAGCTGACCGACACGCAGATCAGGAAGCTGCGAAGGGCCGAGATCGGCAAGGTCCAGGTGTTCGTCACCTCGGGCCGCGCTGAGTCTGCGCTCATCAAGAACACGCTGGCTAAGGATCCGACTCACACCGAGGAGGAGGCGCTTCGCCAGATATACTCGCTGCTCCGTCCGGGTGACGCGCCGAACCGCGAGACGGCGAAGCAGGCGCTGGAGAGACTCTTCTTCTCGCCGAAGCGCTACGACCTCGGCCGCGTTGGCCGCTACAAGATCAATCAGCGTCTGGCGACGAACCGGCCGGCGAGCGAGACCGTCCTCACTCGTGAGGATTTCATCGCGATCGTCCGCTACCTCGTCGAGCTTCACGAAGGACGCGGGTTCACGGACGATATCGATCACCTTGGAAATCGGCGCATCCGCTCGGTTGGCGAGCTGATCGCGAATCAATTCTCGGTCGGACTCTCACGCATGGCGCGCCTGGTGAAGGAGCGCATGTCGATCAACACCGATCCTGAAAAGATCTCGCTCGACGATCTCGTGAATGCGCGTACGGTATCGGCGGTCATTCAGGCGTTCTTCGGATCGTCGCAGCTGTCGCAGTTCATGGATCAGACGAACCCGCTCGCCGAGCTGACGCACAAGCGCCGGCTTTCGGCGCTGGGACCGGGCGGATTGACGAGAGAGCGCGCCGGATTCGAGGTCCGCGACGTGCACTACTCGCAGTACGGTCGGATGTGCCCCATCGAGACGCCTGAAGGTCCGAACATCGGACTCATCACGTCGCTCGCCTGCTTTGCCCAGGTGAACGACCTCGGATTCATCGAGACGCCCTATCGCGTCGTGAAGAACGGAAAGGTCACCGACGAAATCTCCTGGCTCGACGCGAACCGCGAGGAAGACGTCACGATCGCGCAGGCCAATGCGCAGCTCAATCCCGACGGAACATTCGTCGACGAGCTCGTGCTGTGCCGCATGCGCGGTGACGTGCCTCTCGTGGCGCCCGACAGAATCGACTACATGGACGTCGCGCCCGAGCAGCTCGTCTCCATCGCCGCTGCGCTCATTCCGTTCCTCGAGCACGACGACGCCAACCGCGCCTTGATGGGCTCGAACATGCAGCGTCAGGCCGTGCCGCTGGTGCGCGCCGAGGCGCCGTTCGTCGGCACCGGCATGGAGCCGATCGTCGCCCGTGACTCTGGCGCTGCCATCGGCGCACGCCGCGGCGGCATCGTCGACCAGGTGGACGCGACGCGTATCGTCATCCGCGCCACCGAAGACCTCGATCCCGGCAAATCCGGCGTCGACATCTACCGGCTGATGAAGTTCCAGCGTTCCAACCAGAACACCTGCATCAACCAGCGTCCGCTGGTTCGCATGGGCGATCTGGTCAACAAGGGCGACATCATCGCCGACGGTCCTTCGACGGACCTC
>DASQFN010000082.1 GCA_035633115.1 Gemmatimonadaceae bacterium
GTGTCGGGGCTTCATTACAACCTCATTTGTGCTTTAGGGGCGGAAGTCAAACATCGCCAGGCCGAAGGACCGCCTTGGCGATCGTCTGCAACTGCATGTTGGACGTTCCTTCGTAGATCGCCCCGATTTTGGCATCGCGATAAAACTTTTCGACAGGGTAATCCTTGGTATACCCGTACCCGCCGAAAAGCTCCACGCACAGCGACGTGACCGTCTGGCACACCTGCGACGAGAACAATTTCGCCATCGCGCCCTCGCGGGCGATATCGTGTCCGGCATCCTTGAGGCGGGCCGCGTTGTAGACCATCAGCCGAGCGGCCTCGAGCTCCGTCGCTGCCTGCGCGACCTGGAACTGAACTCCCTGAAATTCGGAGAGTGTCTTACCGAATTGCTTGCGCTCGTTGAGGTACGCGATTGTGGCGTCTATCGCGCCCTGTGCCACTCCGATCATCTGCGCACCGATGCCGATGCGTCCCTCGTTCAGCGTCTCGATCGCGACCTTGTAACCCTGACCCACGGGCCCAAGCACGTTCTCCTCCGGTACCTCGCAGTTGTCGAGGAGCAGCTCGGTCGTGCTGGAAGCGCGAATGCCCAGCTTGTCTTCCTTCTTGCCGACGGCGAATCCGGGAAAGTCACGCTCAACTATAAAAGCCGTAATGCCCTTATAGCCGGCTGACGGATTTGCGTTGGCGAAGATCACGAACACGGCGGCTTCGGCGCCGTTTGTGATCCACAGCTTCTGTCCGTTGAGCAGCCAGCGATCTCCCTCTTTCTCTGCGCGCGCAGCCAATCCGAATGCGTCGGAGCCCGAGCCTGACTCCGAGAGTGCGTAGGCGCCGACGACCTCGGAAGTGAGCATCGGCAGGTACTTCGCCTTTTGCTCGTCGCTGCCGTACCGCGTGATCGGGTAGTTGACGAGTGTGTTCTGAACGTCGCAGACAATCGCGGCGGAAGCATCGACTCTGCTTATCGCCTCGACGGCGAGCGTGACCAAGAACAGCGATCCACCGGCACCGCCGTACTCTTCCGGGACTTCAATCCCCATTAGGCCGAGCTCGAAGTATTTCGGAATGAGATCGGGCGCGATCTTCCCCGCTTTCTCCATCTCCATGACGCGCGGCCGCACTTCATCTTCCGCGAAGGAGTTCACGGCGTCGCGGAACATCTCCTCCTCTTCGGAGAGCGCAGTCAGAGCGGGACGGGTATCCGTATGGGTTTGCATGGCTATCTGAAAGTGACTGTCCCCAAGATAATCAGGGCAGAGCGAGCGAGCCGATGACGAACGTGTCGAGAAATTCCCGCGCCCATGGCGACGAATCGAGCTTGCCGGAGCCGAGCGGATAGGCTGACGAGAGGCCGTCGGTGTTGGCGAGGACGACGAAAGTGAGCCCTCGATCGGGCACCTTCACGATGAGCGACGAGTTTGCGGTCCCGTCGCGGTCCATCGCCATCGAGAAAGCGGCCACGTCCAGCGCCGATGAAGTAAGACCGGCCGCAGCTCCGAATGATGTCGGGTAGCTCGTCGCGGAGTAAGCACGATTCGTGTACGTATATCCGCGAGCCATGTTTGCTTCGAATGTCGTCTTGTTCAGCCCGCTGACGGAGAATGCACCCGACTGAGGGTTCGGAGCCGTGCGATTGAGCCCGAGCCGGTCGATGATTCGTTCCTCTAGCGCTGCCGCAAACGATTTTCCAGCTGCCGATGCGATGACGGTCTCGAGAAGAGCAAAGCGGTCGCCGTTGTAGCTGAACTGTGTTCCGGGCGTGCCCTCGGATGTCATGCTCAACAGATGTCGGACCTTGATGGCGGGATTCGAAAGATTGACTCCGTACTTCGAGGCGGGATCGTCGAGCGACACTTTTCCTTCCTCGACAAGCTGGAGGAGCACTGTCGAAGCGAATGGCTTGGTGAGCGATGCGAGGTGGTACGTCGTCGTATCCGCTGCGGCACGCTGAGTCGCGATATCCGCGGTCCCAAACCCCTTTGACCAGACGATTCGCTGATCCTTCGCGATTACCGCCGTGATCGCCGCGATGTTCGACCCGTCGCGAAGGTTCTCCAACCGTTGCTCGTACTCCGCCATCGAGCTCGGAGGAGTGTTGACGTTTTCGTTTCCGCATGCTGCCGCGGCTGCGAGGAGGATGCAGCAGGTTGCGGCGAAGGAGACCGGAGTTACGCGCATTGCTGTCTTGAGGTCGGGTGCGCTTCGGGGCTTTGACCGTCTGCTACCCCGAAGGCAGGCGTTTGCTACTTGTCCTTGTTCGCCATCATCGCCAGGTAGCGCGGATGACTTCGCAGAGGATCGAAATCCGAATCGTTCTCGATCCACTTCCAATGGCCGAAACCCGCGGCAATTGCGCGCTCGAGGAGAGTGATCGCCTCATCAGCCTCTCCACTGGAAGCATAGATACACGCGACGTTGTAGAGAACCGTTGCATCGCCCGGGCTGATAGCCAGCGCCTGAGCTCCCCACTCCTTTGCGCGCTTTACCTCGCCAAGTCGCGCCAGGGCCGTCCCACCCATGTACAGCGCCCGGGGATCGTCGGGGTTGAGCTCGAGCCGCTTGGTCGCGGCACCGAGCGCCCGCCTGTATGCCCGCTGCGAGTCGGCTGTTCGACCGAGTCTCGCGTAGGCCGCACCGAGGAACTCGGGGACCACGAAGTCTTCGGGCCTCAGCTCGGCCGCGCGCTCCAGGACCTTTATCGCCTTGTCAAATTTTCCCTGCGCGACCAACCCACGGCCGTACATGTACGCCGCATCAAACAGCTGCGGGTTGAGTCCCATCGCTGTCTCGAATTCTGTTTCTGCTTCGGCGTAATTTCCCAGGAGCGAAACGGCAAGACCGCGGGCGACGTGCGCTTCGGCAAGCTGCGGCGCGAGCTCCAGTGCGCGCCGGCTCGCAGTGTCGGCATTGGCGAGGTTCGCTTCCGTCGCGTCGAAATTCGTATAGAGAACCGAGCAGCAGTCGGCTACGCCCGCATAAGCAAGCGCGTATGTCGGGTCGATCTCGATTGCCTTGTTGAACATCTGCCGGGCGAATTCGATACTCTGCTTGCGGAACTGGTGGAAGAACTGCCGTCCGCGCAGGTAGCAGTCGTACGCCTCGACATTCGCTGTCGGAACCTGCTCGATCGCGCGCTTCTCGTCATCGCTCAGAATGACGCGCAGCGCTTTCACGATGTTCTGCGCAATCTCGTCCTGGATCGCGAAGACGTCTTCCATGTCGCGGTCGTAGCGCTGCGACCACAATTGATATCCGTCGACGACGTTCACCAGCTGCGCATTTATGCGAAGCTTGTTGCCCGCCTTGCGCACGCTCCCCTCGAGAACCGTCGCGACGTCGAGCTTCTTGCCCACCTGGCGGATGTCTTCCGTCGTCCCCTTGAACGCGAATGACGACGTGCGAGACGCGACACGCAGCGCCTTGATCGTCGTCAGAGCGTTGATGATCTCCTCCGCCATGCCGTCAGTGAAATACCCGTTCTCCCGCTCTGCGCTCATGTCGGCAAAGGGGAGAACTGCGATGGACTTCACCGCGGCCGCCTGCGGCTTCACGGTAGTCTGCTCCGAAGGTGTGGAAAGCTTTGGCCAGATGAGCGCCTTAGCGAATTCCCCGGAAGTCATGTATCGCTCGGCGGGTTCCTTCGACATCGCTTTCCCGACAGCTTCGTTTATCTCGTCGGGGACAGTCGGCTCGACTGTCCGCAGCGACGGCACCGGATCGGTGAACCGCTTACTCAGCACCGACTGGGCGGTTGAGCCGGTGAAGGCTTTCTTCCCCGAGAGAACCTCGAACAGCATGCATGCGAGGCTGTACTGGTCGCTCCGGCCGTCGATCTCGCCTTCGCCCGCCGCCTGCTCCGGGCTCACGTACGCCGGAGTGCCGACCATCATTCCCGTTTGAGTGAGCGTGTCACCCGCCGCAACGCTCACGGCCTTGGCGATTCCGAAATCCATCACCATCGCTTCGCCTTCGTGAAGCATGATGTTCTCGGGCTTGATGTCACGGTGTACGACGCGCTGGCGGTGCGCGTAGTCGAGCGCGCCTGCAATTCCACGCGCGAGGTATAGGGCCTCGTCGAGTGGAAGCTTTCCCAGACGATTGAGCCGCGAGCGGAGCGACTCACCTTCGACGTACGGCATCACATAGTAGAGGAACCCGCTCGCCTCTCCTGAATCGTGGAGCGGCAGGATGTGCGGGTGATTGAGCCGGGCCGCGACTTTTATCTCACGGAGGAATCGATCGGGCCCAAGCGAGGAGGACAGCTCGGGATGCAGAACTTTGAGCGCGACCGCGCGATCGTGTTTCCGGTCCTGCGCGAGGTACACGGTGGCCATGCCGCCGCGCCCGAGCTCGCGCTCGATGTCGTACTTGTCGGATAGTGCTTTTTCGAGGCGGTCCAGCACGCGGTCGGTACCCTTTTAGCGGGGATTGCAAACCTACAGGTTGGGCTTCAAGCGGGCTACTCCGGAAAGGTAAACCCCAGCCGCGGGCGCATTAAGTTCTTCCAGCCACCCACGGAGCACGCACCCATGGAACAGAAGATCGGCCTCCTCGTCGGCCGGGAATGGTCCTTCCCGCCGGCGTTCACCGGCACGGAGCTGTGAAAGCCGAACTCCGCGCAGAAGTAAGCAATAGTCTTCGGCCTTAACTCGGGATGCACGCGGCTGAACCAGGTGTGCTCGAACGACGTCTCGGCGGCGAACCACCGCATGACCGCGTCGTACCGCTCGAGAAAGTGTGGATCCGTGGCGAGCGCCTCCAGACGCCGCGGACTGATGTTGCGGAGGTTGCAAACCTACAGAATAGGCATCGCCCGGGCTCCTCCGAGCCTGGCGAACCGCTGGTTAGACAAGGACAACCAGTCAGCGCAAATTGAGAGCATGCCTTACGATCCTCAGCGTGCCGCCGGAGCGAGAGGAAAGCTCTCGGAGCTGCAGCAGATTCAGGTCGAGCGGTTGCTCGCAGCGATCTGTAAGCCTCATCCCGATCCGAAGGTCAACGCGATGGTTCGCAAAGGCTATCGCGTCGAGGGCGCAGCGGTTGTTCTCTTTGAGAGTCGTCCCGCCTTTCTCGCTCCGCACGACTGGCAGGACTTGGACGTGGCGAAGTTTCGGTTCAACAAGTCTCGTGGAATCTGGCAGTTGTTCTGTCAGTTTCGCGATTTGCGCTGGCGTGCGTACGAGCCGTTGCCGGAATCACCTGATCTAAGCGAGCTTCTCGCAGAGGTCGAGAAGGATCCGACCGGCATCTTTTGGGGGTGATGTTGTCCCCCTACGCAATTATGGACGCGTCTTTCTGGCGCTGCGATCGAGCCGAGGCACAGGCTTCACCGGTGCGCCGACGTGACCCTTGGCAAAGTTACCCATTGACCGATCCATCCTATCCATCGATCGCCGAGAGATGGAGGCTTTGGCGAGAGCTGCCTGCGCCCATTTGTTAATGCTGAGGCCGTCACGGTCGGCGGCCTGGGCGATTGCTCGATGCACGGCAGGGTCAATACGAAGCACAAACTTCCCGGAAAAGGGTTGTTCAGGTTCATCCCCTTCCTCGCGGCAAAAGGAGAAATACTCCTCCATTGACTTCGCGAATTCGCGCTTCAGCTCGGCCATCGAGCGGCCCTTGAAGTTCACAACGTCGGAGATGTTGAGCACTCGACCGTGAAAGCTCTCGCTGTCTTCGTCCGTCTCGATTCGAGCGACGTACCCTTTGTATTCGAGTGTAGCCATCGTCTGTCTCCGAATTCGCCAGCCGGATGATCGTGACGCCCGATTCGAGCCACTATTGGGCTCAAGACTTCAAACCAGCCCTTTCCAGAAAGTCCCTCAAATCTCTAACCGTGTTTTTGTCTGTATCGCGCTTCGCGTGCGGCCTGTGAAACACGGCGTGGACTCCATTGATCTTCAGTGCTACGCGTGAGCCCTCTCGCTCCCGAACTGTCCCGCCCAACGCGCGAATCAGTGATTCTACGTCCGTCCAGCGGATGTTCTGCGGTACCGGGTTCTTGAAGACCGTCTCGAGTGTTGCGCGCTGTTTCTTGTTCACACGCATGATATCATAATTGATATCGAAACGGGAGGTGTGTGCCGCCAAGTGGTACTGGGTTCTTTTGCCCGAGCTGTGGCCGCAGAAAGTGAGGCCCGGCGAGAACTTGCCGACCGAACTTTGCCCGAGCGTCATCGAACCCTTACGCATGATCGCCTTCGAACGCGCGTCAGCGCCCTTTACACAGTCGCGTCACGATCGTCTCGCAACCTTTTCATTCGCCGACGATTCTCAATCCATGAGCGACAGCGAAATACACTCCGATACTTTTAGGCACGGCAGCGGCTGGTCCCGCGCGATACGGACGACTCGCAAGCTCGATCGCGTCGTCGTTGCCCTGCTCGAAGGGATTCGCGCGGAAACCGTTCAATCGCTCCACCTGAGCAATCTCCGGAGCCTGCTCAGCCGCGGAGCGCAGGCGC
Source organism: Gemmatimonadaceae bacterium (assembly GCA_035633115.1). NCBI lineage: Bacteria > Pseudomonadati > Gemmatimonadota > Gemmatimonadia > Gemmatimonadales > Gemmatimonadaceae > Gemmatimonadaceae bacterium. Next base: position 6,470 of record DASQFN010000082.1, read on the forward strand.
CTTTCACGCTCCCGGACTCGCATGGCATGACCAGCCTCGTTCTCAGCTCTTTGCTCACCGGGTTTGCATCAGACGATCAACCTCTGCTCGGCGATGGTCTGTACATCCCCGAGGGTTCTTCGCGCGTACGCTCGGTACCCAGGCTTCTTCACGATGAAGGTTTGTCCACCGCGGTTTACATGGCCGATCCGGCAACTGCAGCGGGGGCGATGAGTGCGTCCCTCAAAAGAGATCTCCGCCTCGACAAGACACACATCACCAGTATCTACTCGGCCCAGATTCTGAGCGAGGCGCTACGTGTGATCACTTCACGCGCGGCCGGCCTGACGCTGCTGCATTTCCCAGAGCCCGCCCTGGCAGGCCGTCGGGCTGGCTGGGATTCGCAACAATACGCGGACGCAGCGCACCGGCTGGATGAGACGGTCGGTTTCCTGTCGCTGCTCGTAGCCGCGAAGAAGGATCCGGGCTCGCTGTTCGTCGTCGTTCTCTACGGCGGTGCGGAATGCGCGAACCGTTCCGAGGGCTACAGGGCCGATCTGGCGAGCAACGAGGGAGAGGTAGTGCTTGTCGGCCCCGGCGTCCATGCGACGCGGCTTCAGCAAGCGCAGCTATGCGACCTCGCCTCGACGATCGTGTGGGCGCTCGGCCTGCCGGTACCGTCGAGCTACGAGGGGCGGGTCGTGACCGAAGCATTCGCGACGACCACTGAGCGCGCGCTCGGCTTTCCCCCGGCGACCCACCCGGCTTTCGCGTCGGTGTAATCCCAAAAAGGGCAGGGCCTTGACGGGCTCATAGGCCGTTTGTAAAATAGGTAACAGAAACGTTACCTTTTTCCAATTATGCCACGCCGAGCCGCAGCATCCGACGTATTTCTCGCAGTTGCCGATCCAACGCGACGGTCGATCCTCGATCGGCTTCGGCGCGGTGATGCGCATGTGAACGAGCTCGTCTCCGGATTTCGTGTGAGCCGTCCGGCAATCTCGCGGCACCTGCGCGTGCTGCGCAAAGCGCGTCTGGTCCGCGAGAGAAGGGAAGGGCGTCAGCGCATCTATCAGCTCGAGCCGGATCGGATCGAGCACGTTGCGCGCTGGGCGGAAGAGTATCGGCAGTTCTGGCAGCAGGGCCTCACCAACCTCAAACGCCATCTCGAGAAAGAGGTGGAGGACGAATCGAAATGACAGCAGTCAACACCGAAACATCGAAGGCCGGCGCGATCTCCGTCTCCGCCGACCCGAAGCAGGGAATCGTCCGCGGAACGGCTGACATCAACGCGTCGCCCGGGCGGGTTTTTCGCGCGCTAACGACGGAAGAGATGGCCGAGTGGTGGGGGCATGAGGGCGTGTACCGCACGCACGATTACGAGATCGATCTGCGTCCGGGAGGCAAGTGGGGCTGCAAGGCAACCGGGGCGGACGGCTCACCGATGAGCGTGGGGGGCGAGTACATCACGGTGGATCCGCCGCGTGTCCTCGAGTACACGTGGAAGCCGAGCTGGGACAATTTCGCGGAGAGTCGCGTTCGGATCGAGATCACGCCAATGGGCGCGGGCTCGCGGTTGAGCATTCTGCACGCGGGGTTCGAGGGTCGCGAGCCAATGACCAAGAGTCACTCCGAGGGCTGGACGCAGGTGTTCGGCTGGTTGGCCGAGTATCTCGCGGGGAAATAGCGCCTGCTTCGCGCGGCAGTCCGTGGTCTAGCGCGCGTATTCGACTCTAAGGGAGGCATAACGATGCAGCCGGATGACGATATCCGGTTGACTTCGTGTCTGAGCGCCAGCGGCTGATCGCGGTGATGTTCACCGAAAAAAGTGGTAGAATCCGTCTGATAAGTGCCCGTCCGGTAACCCGCGCAGAGCGCAGAGCCTATGAAGAAACGTCCCGTTAAATCAAAAGCGGTTCGCGAAGTTGAGGGTGACGACGTACTTCCCGAGTACGATTTCAGCAAAGCCCGCCGAAATCCGTATGCCGCTCGTTATCGTGAGGGCACCAACGTAGTCCTGCTGGACGCCGATGTCGCGAAGGACTTTCCCGATTCCCAATCAGTCAACGAGGCACTGCGCGCCCTGAGCGCGATTATCCAACGGCGTCGCTAAGAGTGGCCCGCCGGCCGCCGCCCCGTCGACTAGCGACGATAGCGAGTCGCGCCTTGCCGTTCTCGCTACGCTATCAATCGACGAGCGCGATGGTGAATCCGTCGTAGCCTTTGCTCCCGACAGTCTGAAGAGTGGTTGCGGTCACGCTCGACTCCAGCGCGAGGTAATCGTTGAGACGACGAACACCCTGCACGCTCGCATCCTCGCTGTCGGCGTTGATCACCGCGCCTTCCCTGATGACGTTGTCCACGATGATGATGCTCCCTGAGCGCGACAGACGCAGCGCCCAGTCGAAGTACTCGGGAATGTTCGGCTTGTCCGCATCGATGAAAGTGAAGTCGAATGGTCCCACGTTCTCCGCCGCAATATCAGGCAGCACATCCAGTGCCTTTCCAAGCCGGACGTCGACCGTCTCGCCAAACCCCGCCGCCTCGATATTCTCTCTCGCAACCTCGGCGTGCTTCGGCTCGGATTCGATCGTGATGATCCGGCCATCGGCGGGAAGCGCTCGAGCGAACCAGATGGTGCTGTATCCGCCGAGCGTGCCGACTTCGAGGATCCTGCGCGCGCCCTGGACGCGCGCGAGCATCATCAGGAATTTCCCCTGAGTTGGCGAAACGCTGATGGCCGGCAACCCGGCGTCGGCGCTCCGGGCAAGCGCCTGATCGAGTGCTTCGTCGGACCGAACGAGCAGCTCGTTCAAGTATGAGTCAACGGCGCTCCACTGCTCGAGGTCCACGTCAGCTCGGCACGCCGGCGAGAGTGTCCCTGAACACCTCGAGCGCCAGCTCCACTTTTCCAAAAGGCGCCGACACCTGAACGCCCTGCACGGACGGTCGAACTCTCTCGAGCATCTCCCGTCCTATTGCGATCCCTTCCTGAACTCCGTGCTCCTTCGACTTGGCCGACGCACGGCGCATACGCTCGATGATGTGATCCGGCACGACGACGCCCGGCACTTCGTTCGCCATGAACTCCGCGTTGCGCAGAGATAGAAGTGGCCAGATGCCTGCAACGATGGGAATCCGGAATCCATCGATGCTCGCCAGGAACCGCTCCAGCTGCTCCACGTCGAACACCGGCTGCGTTATCGCAAACTCGGCCCCTGCGTCAACCTTCCATGCGAAGCGCTTGAGCTCGTGTGCGACGTCAATCGCCCCGGGATTCACGCCGACTCCAATCGTGAAACACGTTGGCGCTCCGATCGCGTTGCCGCCGGGATCGAGGCCGTGGTTGAGCTTGTTGACGAGATTCGTCAAGCCAATCGCGTCGATGTCAAACACAGCAGTCGCATTGGGATATGGTCCCATCTTCGGCGGATCGCCCGTGATCAACAGCATGTTGCGCAGTCCGATCGCTGAGGCTCCGAGCAGGTCGCTGAGCATGCCGAGGAGGTTGCGGTCGCGGCAGCAATAGTGGATGACCGTTTCGATTCCCACCCGCTGCTCGATGAGCAGAGCGGTGAGCAGCGCGCCCATGCGACTCTGCGCGCGCGGACCGTCGGGGACGTTGACGGCGTCCACGCCCGCGGCTTTCAACGCCTGAGTGTCGCGGATCATCTTCGATGCATCGACTCCGCGCGGCGGAACGATTTCAACGGACGTCACGAACTCGCCGCGCGCGATCTTGCCGCCCCACCTGGAGCGTTCGGCAAGCGGTACCGGCTCCACGCCCTTGTCTTCGGGAGGAAGCGACGGCTCGTTCTTGCGCCGCTCGCGTGTCGGAACGCGTGCCTGGCGGGGTGAGAGCGGACGAATCCCTTCGACGATTGCCGCGATGTGCTCGGGTGTCGTCCCGCAGCAGCCGCCGACGATCTTCGCGCCCGCCTGCACGAGATGATGCGCGTAAGTCGCCATGTACTCCGGGCTCGCCATGTACATGCTGCGCCCGCTCACTTCGCGCGGCATTCCTGCGTTCGGCTGCGCGGAGAGCTTCTTCCGCGTGACCTTAACCATTTTCTCGATTGCCTCGAGAATGAGCTGAGGGCCAACCGAGCAGTTGAGTCCGATGACATCCGCGCCGAGTGCGTCGAGGGTGCGCGCGATGTCTTCGACCGAGACGCCGTAAGGGGTGCGACAGTCGGCGGTGATCGTCATCTGCGCAATGACGGGTATCGATGAATCGACTTCGCGCGCGGCGAGGAGTGCCTGCTCGATCTCCTGGATGTCGGCGAATGTCTCGAGGAGAAAAACGTCCGCGCCGCCTTCCTTCAGTCCCGTGATCTGTTCGACGAAGATTTTCCGGGCTTCCTCTAGCGAAGTCGGGCCGTATGGCTCGAGACGAATTCCAAGTGGGCCAACGGCACCGGCGACAAGGACGTTCTCGCCGGCTTCCTCCCGTGCGATCGAGGCTGCGGCGCGATTGATCTCGTGCACCTGCGATTCGAGTCCGTACGGAGTGAGCTTGGTGCGGCTCGCGCCGAACGTATTGGTCTCGATTATCTCCGCGCCGGCGCGCACGTATGCGCGGTGCACTTCGCGGACGAGGTCGGGCGCTCGAAGGTTGAGCTCGTCGTAGCACTGGTTGATGAACACGCCCTTCGCGTAGAGCATCGTTCCAGTCGCGCCGTCGAATACGACTACCTGCTGCGGATCGAGCAGGCGCTGGAGGAGCTGACTCCGGTCCGTCATTTGAGCAGCTCTCGAACGGCTGCGCGCGATATGCCTTGCGTGTCGGCAAGCTGAGGATGCGCCGCGATCGTCTCGGCCAGCGCCACACGTCCCGGCCCGCGTGTTCTCTGGTTGTACCAGACAAACAGGCCGATCGTGGCGTAGGAGATTCCCGGCAGGCCGAATTGGAGCCCGACGCCACTCAGTGCGATGAGTATGGAGACGACACCAGCGGCGACAAAACCGAGGTAGTGGCGGCTCCAGGTGACGGCGTCGTATGCCTCGAGCGGAGTGAGGCGGAGCGAGTCACGGGTGGCGTTTGCGCGCTGGTAGAGCCATGCGAAAAGGAGGAAGATGAGTATCCACCCGACCGCGTAGATGATGAAGAGGTTCGCGAGCTGATCCCACGACGTGACTGCCGAGCCGGCGCGGCGCGTGAAGAGTGAGACGAACGATGTCGCGAGGAATCGCAGCGGCTGGACGTAGAAGAGGACTGTGAAGAGGAGGATTCCGTTGATGAAGATCGACGGCTTGTCCTTGAGCGGGTATCGCCGGAAAAGGATCGTGTGAGCGACCCAGATGTAGAACAGCGCGATGAAGCTGAGCCCAAACGGAATGAATCCGAACAGGTTGGTGATCAGCTCGTCGTAAGAGCGTGGCGGGTCGAGACTGACGACGAGAAGAGTGGCGGCAAACGCGAGCATCCCATCGCTGAACGCCTCGACGCGGGTGATCTCAGTCTCGCGGGCGGGGATTGTAGGTATCAAGTGTCCACCCGAGCCTCGGCGAGAGAAACCTCCCCGCTTGATGCACGATCGAGGGCAGCGGAGCCATCAACAGTCTCGGCGGCTTCCCCCTCAGCAGCACTCCCGCCCTCGCGAGGCGGCCGAGCGGAGTCCGAATCTTCAGCTGCGGGGGTTGCCGCCGAGCCCGCCGCGCCCGCCGACCCCCGCACTGCGAAATAATGCGCTTCCGGGTGGTGAATGATGATGGCCGCGGTGCTTTGCTCGGGTATTAACTGCATCGCTTCAGTTAGATTCATATCTAACGCCTCCTTGGCAGGCAGAAGCTTGAACACCGTTGCATGATCGTCCAGATCCGGACACGCCCCATAGCCCCACGAGTACCGCTTCCCTATGTCGAGCCCAAGCTCCGATTTTATCCGCCGATGCATCCACTCCGCCACCGCCTCGGCCGACTCGACGGAGAGCCCGTGGGAATAGTAAGCCTCCGTGTACTCGTTCGCGCCCTGGAGCTTGTCGAAATGATGGGTCGCTTCGTTCCCGACGGTGACGATCTGGAGCGGGACGACATCCACATCTCCTGAATCGACCGACCGAATATAGTCGGCGAGGCACAGCCGCTCGCGCCCGACCATCCGCGGGAAATGGAAGCGGGCGATCTCGCGGAGCGACGCACCGTCGCTGGAATACGCGGCGGGATCGTAAATGATGACGTCGTTCCCCTGCGACTGCGCCGGGAAGTATCCGTAGACTGCCGCGGGCTTGATCCACCCGTTGGCTTTAGCATCGGCTTTGAGTCGGGCGAGCGCGGGCTCGAACTCGTTCTTGATAGTCGAGTCGTACTGCTCACCCGATCCGCGCGCGCCCCACTGAAGGCGGTAGAGCTCGTCGAGGTCGAGCAGCTCGAACACCTCTTCTATAGGTATGTCGCGCAGCACGCGCGTTCCCCAGAACGGCGGACTCGGCACCGGATTGTTGGCGGCGACGTCGCTCCGCGCACCGGCTTCGTCGCCAACAGCGATGTCCTTGCCGACAGTCGTCCGCAGGAACACGTCATTGCGCGCGTCCGTGAGATTTTTCTCGACGAACACATTGCGCTGCTTGGGATCCTGGAGAATGTCCATCGTCTCCAGTCCCTCGAATGCATCCTTGCAGTAGAAAACGCCCGCGTCGTACGCACGCTCGTCCTCGACGAACAGTGCACGCCGGCCGAATCGCCGATTGATCGCCGCGCCACCGATCAGAACGGGAATCTCCATCCCGCGCTTGTCGAGCTCCTTCACGCAGAGGGGCATCTGCTTCGACGTCGAGACGAGCAACGCGCTCAGCCCAATGGCGTCGGCGCCAACTTCGACAGCCTTGTCGAGAATCGTGTTGACCGGGACTTGTTTGCCGAGGTCGAAGACAGTGTAGCCGTTGTTGGAGAGGATAGTGTTGACGAGTGACTTGCCGATGTCGTGGACGTCGCCATACACCGTCGCGAGGACGACCTTCCCCTTGGTGTAGCCTTCGGCCTTCTCGAGGAATTGCTCGAGATGCTTCACGGCTTTCTTCATCACTTCGGCCGACTGGAGCACGAAGGGAAGGATGAGCTCGCCGGCGCCAAACTTGTCACCGACTTCCTTCATCGCGGGGAGCAGGACTTCGTTGAGAACTCTCACCGGATTTTCCCGTACGCCTGCGGCATCGAGGTGGTCTTCGATTCCTTCCTTCTTGCGGTGGAGGATCATCCAGTGAATGCGCTGATCCGGCGTCATTCCCGCAGTCGGATCTTCCTTTTCGGCCGAGCTCGACGTCTGCTCGCCGCCTGTGTTGGAGAAATATTCGATGAATTTCTGGAGCGCGTCCGGACGCTTGTTGAAGACGAGGTCGTCGGCCATCTCACGCTCTGCGGCGGAGATCTCGGCGTACGGCCGGATGTGCGCAGGATTGACGATTGCGGCATCAAGGCCCGCCGCGACGCAGTGATGCAGGAATACCGAGTTGAGCACCGAGCGGGCCTCGAGCGTAAGCCCGAAGCTCACGTTCGAGACGCCGAGAATGGTCGAAACGCCGGGCAGGTCCCGCTTGATGAGACGAATCCCTTCGATCGTCTCTTTCGCGGACTCGATCCACTCCTCATCGCCCGTCGCCAACGTGAACGTGAGCGCATCGTAGATCAGGTCTTCGGGAGCGAGACCGTACTCATCCACTACTATAGAATAGATCTTCCTGGCGACCTCGAGCTTCCGCTCGCGGGTCTTGGCCATTCCGATCTCGTCGATCGTGAGAGCGATAACAGCCGCGCCGTGCGTCTTGACCAGGGGCACGACCGCGTCAATGCGCACCCGGCCGTTCTCCATGTTGATGGAGTTGACGATACCGCGTCCGGGAATGTGCTCGAGTGCCGCCTGGATGACGTTGGCTTCGGTGGAGTCGATGACGAGCGGAGTCTCTACAGACATCGAGAGCAGCTTGACGACACTCGACATCTGCTCGGCCTCATCGGCCCGTTCGGTGAGAGCGACGCAGACATCGAGGACGTGTGCGCCTGAATCCACCTGATCGCGAGCGACCTCGAGGATTCCCTCGTAGTCGTCGGCGAGAAGCAGTCGCTTCACCTTGCGCGAGCCCTGAGAATTGACGCGCTCGCCGACCAGAAGTGGTGGGGGATCTTGGTGGAGAGTGATCGCGCGCATCGCGGAGCTGACGCGGGGCACGTGACGCGGACGCGGACGCGCAGCTTCGACTGCATGCACCGCTTTCACGACCGCATCGAGATGCTCGGGCGTGGTTCCACAGCAGCCGCCTACGATGCGGACACCGAAGTCTTTCACGAATTCAGCGAGAGCGGCCGCCATGGGCTCCGGCTCGAGCGGATACACAGCTTCGCCGACGCCCGTGTTGAGCGGCAGGCCGGCGTTGGGAATCACAGACAGCGGGAGCGTCGCGTTCTCGGAGAGATAGCGAATCGGCTCGCGCATGTGCTCGGGTCCGGTGGAGCAATTGAGACCGATAACGTCGACGCCGAGCGACTCGAGAGTCGTCATGGCGCTGGCGATATCGGTGCCGAGGAGCATGCGGCCGCTGACGTCGAGCGTGACTTGGGCCTGGAGCGGGATTCGTCGGCCAAGCTCTTTGAAGAGCTGCTCGATGCCGGCGACGGCGGCTTTTACCTCGAGGATGTCCTGCGACGTCTCGATGAGGAGGAGGTCAACGCCTCCTTCTATAAGGTATTGGGCCTGGTCGTGGAAATTCCGCGCGAGCTCGTCGAAGGTGATGTTGCCGAGTGCGGGGTCGGAGCTCGAGGGGAGCATGCCCGTGGGGCCCATCGAGGCGGCCACGAACTTGGGTTTGTCGGGGGTGGAGTATTTATCAGCAGCGGCGCGAGCGATCTGAGCGGCGGCGATGTTGATCTCGCGGACTTTGTCGCCAAGTCCCCATTCGGCGAGCCGTCGTGGTGTCGATTGGAAGGTGCAGGTCTCGACCACATCCACGCCGACCGCGAGAAATGACTCGTGAATCGCCTGAATGACGTCGGGCCGGGTGAGGACGAGGTTGTCGTTGCAGCCTTCTAGGGATTTCCCGCCGAAGTCGTCGGGCGTGAGGTTGAAGCGCTGGATGCTCGTCCCCATGGCGCCGTCGTAGATGAGGACGCGCTTTTCGAGCTCTCGAAGGTAGGGTGAATCGACTTGGGGACGTGCCATGGGTCTTACCGGATACGAAAAAAGCCCGCGAGTAGGCGCCGGGCGAGCGCTTTAGCGGAATGTTTAACGTGGCCGCAAGTTGCCATAAATCGCCACGAACTCTATCGAACTGTGTTGTATTGTATTGACCTTTGCAACCAGCAGCAAGTGGCGCGAGCGTGCTACTAGGACATCCAGGAGGTTAGTGACATCTTGTGCGGCGGTGCAGCCTTCACGCGTCCGCGGTGGCTCCCGCCTCGATGGCAAGCCGGCAACGGGAGCCAATCCCGCTGTAATGCTTGCAGATTCTCTTCCCGAAACTCGGAAAGAGCGGAATCCCGCAAGGTCTAGAAATGGGACACAGACAGATTTCAGACATCTCACACGTAAGCAAAGAATGATAGCTAGAGCAGCAGGCGCTGAGTATCGCAATGCCTCGAACCAGTCCAAACTCACATCAAACGTTGCATGAAATATGGGGGCGTATCCGCCAAGCCGCAGAGATGGAAGCAGGCACATTCGTAGATACCGTGCTACTTTCTGGCGTCCCGCATGTTTTCGGCGACAGTCGAACCGAATACGATGACGTCAGGAGCGAATTGGGGGCGAAATTGGAGATTGCAGAAGCAGACATTCACATGATCGGCTCTGGTAGACTCGGATTCAGTCAAAACCCAGATCACTTGTTGCGCTTGTTTGGGCGCCACAGCGACTTGGATTTTGTAGCCATCTCAAGCTCACTGTTTGACGAGACCGCACTTGAGCTCGTCCAGCGTGCGCAAGAAATCATGATGGTTGGCGACGATGAGAAACGCAAACTCAAAAAGACGCGAGATAATTTGTTCTACGGCCTACTACGCCCCGACCAACTCCCGGTGAGTTGCTCCCTTTCGCAATCGTGGTTCCCTCGACTAGCCGGCCCGTTTCTTCATGAGGTTACGCGACAGTATCCTGTTAAGGCTTGGCTATTCAAGTCACATTCGCACGCACGCCATTTCTATACGGCTCACCAAGCACGCATTCAGCCGGCTATTCAACAGCTCCTTAGCTCCGGCATGGCCTAAAAGGATGTCCATACGCGTAGAGCAGTCAAGTCAAACCATAAGCTGGTTCAAAGATAGACTTGCCGAAGAGCGTCTCGAGTTCAAACCGCCATTTCAGAGAAATCCTGTGTGGTTGGACAAACACAGGGCGTACTTAATCGATACCGCCCTCCGAGGTCTACCGATCCCTGAAGTCTACATTCAGAAAGAGACCGATGAAACAGGCAATACTGTCTACGCGCTGGTCGATGGACAACAGAGAATACGAGCCCTCATCGATTTCACGCGGGGGGAGGTGGAATTGATGGAGGGGTTCACGCCAGGGCGCGGAGGAGACACATGGGATGATCTCACAGCCGATGAAAAGAAAGCCTTCTGGAATTATCGTCTTGTAGTCCGAGAGATTGAGGGAGCAAGTGAGGCTGACTTGCGTGATTTGTTCCAGAGACTTAATCAAAATACGGTAACGCTAAATGCCCAAGAGCTTCGAAACGCTAGGTACAAAGGGGATTTTATACGGACTGTCACCGACTTGGCTGATCAACGATTCTGGGCCGAACAGGGAATTGTGACCGCGACCGAAATTCGGCGAATGGTGGACATCGAGTTCATGGCAGAGTTGCTCGTCGGACTAATGCACGGACCGCAAAATAAGAAGGCCTCTCTCGACGGAATGTTTGCATCCTACGAGGCAAAAGTACCGGACAAGCAGGTTTGGCTTAAAGAGTTTGAAGCTGCGCGAGCATTAACTGAATTGCTCGTCCCTGATCTACGCGCATCTCGTTGGCGCGGTAAGAGCGACTACTATTCACTCTTCCTTGCATCGGCTGAGATCAACTCGACTGGAGGACTACTTGCTCGTAAACTTAAGAAGGCTCAGGTAGCACTCGGCAATTTCGAGAAACAGGTAACTGCTCGGTTATCCAAAGACGGCAGTTCGCGGAAGGTGCCTAGAAATGTCCGGCGTTATGTGACTGCAGTTGAGAAGGCAGCCTCGGACAAGGATAGGCGGGAAACCCGACACCGCGTTTTGGTCGATTTGCTGGGTCAATTCCAGGAAGGACAAGCCTAGAATGGCCATGGCGTTGGATCCACGATCAGGTCGGTGTCAGAGATCCTTGATCGAGAATCGGATATCGTTAGCTAGTCCACGGCTTTGTGGCGCGCCTATTAGAACCCTCTATCGCACCGACGAGCTAAGCAACATCGCGATCTGTTGACCGCGGCTTTACGGTTTCATACCTCATGGACAAAGTTCGAGCCGCATGACGGGCCAAGTGGGATAATACACCCTACAGATCGAAGGCAGTTTCACCGACAAGCTTGGGAGATCGAGGGTGAGTTGGCTCGCATTTACTGGTCTCATGGCTTTGGCCCTCGCGTGGCCGGTCACCTGTTTGCGACAGGTGGGAAGCCCTCCCCGATTAGAGCGATAATGGCCTAGACTATCGGCGTCCTCGGCAACGTGACCTTAGCCCAGGATCACGCTCTCGCGGCAACTGAATAGATAACAGAGCATATGATAGAGGCAGCGTAAACCACTCTTGGAAGAGCGTAACAATGTGTCGAATGATCGTCAGTATCGGCCGCGCAAAAGTTTCCGACGTTGTCGCAGCAGCGCGATTGATGGGCGCAGGGCTGACAGCTCGTCACGAGTACGCTCAAGTTGGCCCCACTGGTGCTCCTGGTGGGATTACGCATTTAGACGGCTGGGGACTCGTCTTCGCCGCGGACGATGGAACACTCCGATGCTATCGCTCCGCGACTGGAATCACGGCAGACGATGCGGTAGAGGCTTTCCCTGAAGAAACGAGTGATGTTATTGTCGCGCACGTTCGAAATGCGACGAATCCTGATCAAATCGGCATGCGCTTTGTTCATCCGATTGAGTTCGAGATCAGCGGCAATCCCGCGTTCTTTTTTCACAACGGATTCGCACCTGATATCCTTGGTAGTGCCTGTGGAAGTTCGGATTGGGATAGCCTTAATCTGCTAGAATGGCTCAAGCCAGCGATCGAGGCCGACGACACAACAGATGCTCTTGAGCGTCGCCTCGGCTTACTCCCTCCCACTACGACATCGGCCAATTTTGTTCTGGTTCAGTCAGGCCGTCTAATTATTTGCAACTGGTTCGACTCTTCCACAAGAACTCCGGAATACTACACGATGCACCGCTGCGATGGGCCTAACCGCATCGTAATTAGCTCCGAGCCGATTCCCGACATCGAGGATGTCGGGACCTGGCAGCCCCTAGGAAATCGAACACTGCTTGAGATTCCCTTTGCGACCTTTGGGGATCATGAACAATTAAGACCACATTACTAGTGGCTTGTCGGGGGACCGGAATCCCAAGAAGAAGCCGCAGGTTGAGCGCGGTTCTGAGCTTCCATGAATAGCGTGAAGCTCGCTGTTTCGAAATACTATGACATCGCCTGTCGTAGGTTTGATCGTCCAATCCGGCAGTCCAATCTGGGCACGGTTCACGCCGTAGGAAAGCTTTGGTTCGGAATTGCGCATTGAGTCATATTCCGCAGCGGAAAGTCGCCGTCGCCAGCCTTCGAGCTCTCCTCCGGAGTTAGGCGTTTCAACGTAAAGATTTACTCCCAGCTGTACCGACACTTCAGCCGCGACGGCGTGTCCCGGTAGCTCTTTGGCGATATTGTCGTCGTGAGGCTCCGCACCTCCGCCAACGATTCGGCGGCCCACAAACCGGTGCAGCAGTAAACCGTCAAATGTCAGGGTCTCGACGCCCGCTGGCCAAGAAGCGGCAATTTGTCCATAAAGCCGGGCGATTACGGGACTGCTCAATAGGAATTCCTCAAGCACATCCTTTTCGGAGTACAGCTCGCGGACCCGGCCGGTCTTTCTTATGTCGCTGAACGAGCTCCCGACTCTAGTGATGCCTGCCGCCGTGGAAAAATCGACGGAGCGTGGATGAGATACGAGTAGGGCTGCGAGCGTCTCACATTCCGCAGGAGTAGCGAATTGCGCAAGCCGTATCGCATCCGTTTCACCTGTCAGCAATCCCGACCAGTCTGCATAGGATGTAAGGACTGAACCAATACTAGTAGCCACTGCTATTCCTCTCTCGACGTTGACGCGCGCGACACTAGGTTTCTTGAAACAAACATGATTAACGCTCATCCCTGGGGCAAATACGATTTGTTCTTACTCGGTAAACTCCTTCGCGAGAAGGCGAACTACATCGGTGAGGCTTTCGTTGCGGCGATATTCCACCGTTTGGCGATTCGAACTTGTTCCTTTATCCAATATTGTTAAAATATGGTGCGCCTCACTACGTGACCCGAGGTCGTCGAGTACGTCGTCGACAAAGTCCAGCAGCTCGAGAGCTGCGTATCGGCAAGTGACTTCGCGCTCCGTCCGTTCATCAATAAAACGTGCCCGCCTGCCGTATCTAGCCGCCCGCCACTTATTCTCTTCGATGATTGGCTTCCATTGAATGCGCAGGGTTTGACCATCGTGGAGCAATCGAGCCAGTTTTGCCACTACAGCCTGACACAAAGCGGCGATACAAACGGTGTCGACGATTCTGGAGCAGGCGTCGCAGATGCGGAATTCGATTGTCGGATACTTGGGATGCAAACGAACGTCCCACCAAATCTTTGTAGGATCATTGGATCCCTTGCTATCAAACGACCGCGTGGTGGCCAGAAGATTTACGTAGCGTTCAAAGGCATGGTTGTTCGGAAACACTGGGGGAATGCCGGTGCGTGGAAGTACAGCGAACACTGAACTGCGATAGGATTGAAATCCCGTGTCTCGGCCTTCCCAATACGGTGAGCTGGAACTTACTGCGAGAAGAAGTGGGATTATTTGACGAGCGGAATTCATGATCTGAATCCGAAGCTCCGGATCGTCCACTCCAATGTGAACGTGTAGCCCAAATGTCACCAACCGGCGGACGGCATCTTGCATATCGTGCACGAACAGATCCGTTCTGGGAGTATGATGGGGCTGTTGAGCATTCCATGTGGAGAACGGATGTGTTGCCGCAGAAACAACCGCTAGGTTTTTAGGCAGTGCGCTCTGAAGCTGCTCCCTCAACCTGCGAAGATCATTCGCGAGCGCTGGAATATCGCCTAGTGGATCTGTCTTCATTTCTACCTGAGATTGATACACTTCACGGCTGAAATGCTTGGCATCATCAGCGCGTCGGAGCACCTCGTCGGCCTTGGGGCTCAGCGCCCAGTTTTTTCTTGAAACAATCTGGTATTCCTCTTCAACCCCGATGGTCAGTGGAACCGAATGCCAGTACCGACGCTTTGCGGCCATATATGGAAGTGTGCTACGCTCACGTATCATGACAAAAACATCGTCCTGCTGGAAAAGCAGTTCTAACAGCTCTTGTGTGAACAAATCTCGATACATCTCGACTGAGACATCTTGCCCGCGCCGTTCCATACGTATGTAGGTACTAATTTCAATCAGGTTGGAGCGGAGAAGATTGTTGTCTCTGGGTGACAAGTAGGCGCCGTGATTGTCGATTGTGCGCTCTATCCATACTCGATATTCTTCAGCGACCCCGTTTGCTTTTAGTGCATCTTTACCGGGGAGCAACGCTCGCACACTCCGGTCAGAGCCGGGCTTTCCAGGCTCGGGCTTAACCAGCTCAATTTTCTTGAGGAGGCTGCACGAGAATGCGTGTATTTCACGATGCTTGGTTTCGCTAAGGGCGTCAGGAGAGCGAGGCTCGTGATCGGGCGACGTAATTGCGCGCATCGGCTCAGGAGGTAAACGGGGTGCTTTCTTCACTCGCAGTTTAGAACTAGAGCTCAGTCCCGGGCGGGCTAGCTATTGGACGGTGCGCGGGAACGAATAAGACACTCGTGTGACCCCCTTCTTTGCTCGGACCTTTTCAATCCGCATGCCGGCGAGTTTCCCAAGTGTGAGGACGTGAGTGCCGCCACATGGTTGAGCGAAACCGTCGATTATTACTATCCGGCTGGGTTTGTCCATCGGAACATTTGCAGGCACGTTTCGACAAAGACTTTGGAGTTCGTCTGGGCGAACGATGCGGGCAACGACCGGCAGATCGAGAGCGATCAGCCTGTCAACCTCTGTTTGTAGCTGGGCAGTGAGTGTGTCGCGCTCGTTTTCTGGAACGATGCCATCAAACTCAACGTATGGACCGTCTGGAAAGTGATACCCTTTAGTCGCCACGAAAGGTTGATCTGCGTTGGCCATCGCATTGAGGATGAGATGGCCACCTGACTGCAGTCGCGAATTCTCTTCGCGACGCGCCGGGTCCACATTCAGCATAACGGAAAGCCCTGCAGTCGGTTCTCCTTGTACAATATTCCCGATATGCTGCACTTGCCCATCTGCGTAGCGGACTTGACGGACGGCGAATCGGAAATCGTTGGCCGTGATAAAACCGGTATCCGACGGCTGACCCCCTCCCTGAGGATAGAAGATCGTGCGATCGAGCACCAGCCACGTACCTGTGGCATCAATTTGAACTGCTTCAATCGTCGCAGACGTTGAATAGTTAAACATCTCCTCCAAGTAAACGAGCGAGGTATTCGACATAACAGTGCGGGTCGTGAGGAAGGTGGTCAGGCCGTCGAACGCGGCTATCGGCGAGGACCGGGAGGCATTTCGCAGTAAGCGAGCGTCTGTGACCAGCGGGTCAACTATAGCTGGTTGTTAGGCCGCCGTCAAAACTATTGGCAATGCGACGTTGTAAGCCGCTGCGTAATGCACCTTAGGACAGAGTTTCTACTCTTGCGCGGGCTTCTGACTCCCAACAGCTTGGGCGCTCAATACCTAGTTAAAAAAACTCTTAAATGGAGAGCTAGGTGGGAGTCGGCGAAACGGCTAACGTTCTTGATTTTGCGATCATAGGTGCCGGGTGCGCAGGCAGTTATGCGGCTTGGAGATTGGCTAACGCCCCTGAGAGTGAACTCACGGAGCACCTCGGCGGGGAGTCACGTGCTGCATCAATTCGGCTCTTCGAGTCAAGCGGCCGGGTTGGCGGTCGGCTCTTGACGATAAAGGTCCCCGGCAGCTCGCACTTGGCTGAGTTGGGCGGAATGCGGTTTACTAGCAATCAATTGTTGTTTCGTGGTCTGATACAAAAGATTGGTGAGCGCGAACGCTCCTTCGATTTTGAGACGTCGTTCATGTATCTACGCGGGCGTCGCCTTCCTTCATCTATCATGTCAAGCGGCGTGTGCGAAGCATGCAAGGGTCCGACGGGTTTTCCATATCTCTTATCAGACGGCGAGCCCTATGATCCGATCCGACTCGCCAAACTCGCAATTCTGTCGGGCTTGCTGGACATCACTTTCGACCACCCTAGCGGAGCTGTGACAAAAGCGAATCAGGAATCAGCGCGTGAGAAACTCCGCTCGTTGAGTTCTGCCGACGGGGATCGTGACCTGAGATTGGACCGATTAAACCGCCTCTTCTTGTCAGCCCGCGAATGGGCTGCAGTGAAGCGTACCGGGAGAATTGATAACAAACCCCTGTATGAGCTCGGCTTCTGGAACTTACTCCAGAAATACCTGAGCAACGAAGGATTTCTCTTAGTACATGACGCCCTTGGATACGAATCCATTCTTGCAAATTGGAATGCGGCGGACGCGATTCCCTGGTTCTTGTCAGATTTCGGGGTGGATTATCTAACGGTCGATAGCGGAATGGCTCGTATTCCAAGAGCGCTTGTCGCGTCATTCAGCGGGGAAAGCGGCGATGCATTTTGCGATCGCCACTCGCTTAAGACGGTTGAGCGAGTGTCTGCAGATGACCGGCCCGCGCTACAGCTCTCGTTTGATTCGGGGCAGTCCGTGGTTGCTAGAAACGTTATTCTGGCTTTGCCAAAGTACGCTTTGAAACAGTTAGAGTTTAAGATCACGTCGAATAGTTCCATGGCGGCGTTTCACGAGCGCTTGGAAGACGTGACTGCGCACCCCCTTTTTAAATTGTTTTTGGGATATGAGAGGGCATGGTGGGAGCGAGCAGAAGCATTAGGCAAGCCGTCAGGCCGCACAACTACGGATCTTCCGATCCGTCAAGTTTACTACTTCGAACGCCCTCCCGAGCAACCTTCGGTTCGCAGGATTGTGATGGCGAGCTATAGCGATGAGCACTACGTTGATTTTTGGAGGCCATTGCACAAACGTGCTTCCAAGCCGATCTATCGGTCGGTCGATAATCTGTCTGCAGATGAAGAAGACAACTTGGAGGCGTTTGGCGCGTCACATGCCATGGCCGAGAGCGCACATCGACAGATCGCCCAGCTAAGTCCCGCGGTTCAAGATATTCCGGAGCCGTATGTTGCACTCGTAAAAGATTGGACTGAAGCTCCATTCGGGGGCGGCTGGCACTCCTGGAATGTTCATGTCAAATCTTGGGAGTCCATAGAAGCACTCGTTCAGCCCTTCGGTGATGTCAACTTGTTCGTGTGCGGTGAGGCATATTCGTCCGAGCAGGGCTGGGTTGAGGGCGCGCTCAAGTCCGCTGAGCTGGTATTAGACAAACTGGGCATCTCTCCACCGGCTTGGATCGATCAGGCTGAGTACTCTCGCCTTCATTGCATTGACTACCGCGACTACATCCGAGATTGATGTTTTTGTTCTTGGATTCAGGCTAAAACACCCTTCCCGATCGGCGCATAAGTCCTTGTTCCGTAACAGTTTAGATGATAGACCTTGATCCGGGAGCGGAAGTTGCTAAGAGAACGACAGACGTCCCAGCAAGAAATTAGGCGTTGCGCACGGCGCACAGTCTCGTTGATTAAGGGCGCCGCAGTTTGACGGTAGCGGAACCAAGGGGTTGAACCGACTGTCGAATAACCACCCCTCTTATTGGAGAAAGAAAGATGGCAACCAAGAAACCCAACGCAACGAAAGCCCGTCCGAGCGGGGATGTAACGTCCAACCGGAGTCGCGATATTTTTGAACGCAATCTTGCTGAGCTGGAAAGAAAGGAGCGCGAATGGATCAGAGAAATCGCGGAAAAGAATCGAGAGCAGCTGCTGACGCACTCTAATGGACACTTCAGATAAGGTTTTCCAAGCATTGAGAGAGACATGACTGTCTCTCTTCTTTTTATGGCGAGCCCGACAACCGCCGAGGGTTCGGCCGAACCTCACCGCAACCGGAACGCGAGCGCCTGGCCGTTACCAAGTACTCTGTGAGAAGGGGTGGGGACCGCGTTCGGCACTACACCCGCAAGTGGAACGACTGCCCATCGCAGGCCAGACTGTTATTTCTACGGAAAGTGTAGCACCGCCTCATCCGAGCCTACCTCAAACGTTGAGGCTCGAGTGGGAGCCTTGCCGAGGTCATGTCGGAGCGCGACTATAGCTTTCTGCTCGACGCGAACCGATGACCGGCATCCCCTTCTTCGATCACCCGATCCTGAACTCGCCCTACGAGTACCCAGCTCGTCACTGGGAACTCGACGAGCACGGACAACCGACCCAGCAAATCATCGAAAATCGGCGGAAAGCGGAATTCATCACTCCGATCCCGAAGCCGAAACGACGCAGGGAATCAGCAGGCGAACAGCACAAGCTCATCTTCGACGAGGGCGCAGGCGTCTCCACCTCGGCCCAGGAATACGATCCCACACCGATCATCAACGAGCTCCGCCACAGAGTCGATCAATGGCGAGCCATCCCAAATGCGAACAGCTGGGGAGTAACACCGGAAACCGCCCGTCTCCTCAAGCATTGGCGGGAGCACAACTTCACCGGCGTCCGACCCTTCTTTGCCCAGATCGAAGCAGCCGAAGTCGCGATCTGGCTCACCGAAGTCGCGCCAAACGATCGCGAAGGCAAGCGCTTCCTCGAGCACCTGAAGAACGCGAACAACGACGCGAATCCGGAGCTCTCTCGGCTTGCACTAAAACTTGCAACCGGCGCCGGCAAAACGACTGTCATGGCGATGCTCATCGCATGGCAAACGATCAACACGGTGCGTCACCCCGGAAGCAAGCGATTCACACGCGGATTCCTCGTCGTCACGCCCGGAATAACGGATCAAGGATCGCCTTCGCGTCCTGCAAGCAAACGATCCGGACGCTTACTACGCTGATCGTGAGCTCGTCCCCCATGACATGCTCGAGGATGTGAATCGCGCGAAGATCGTCATCACAAACTACCACTCATTCAAAATGCGAGAGCGTCTCGAGCTTTCGAAGGGTGGCCGGTCGCTGCTGCAGGGTCGAACAGGTCCTGACCTTCAGACGCTGGAAACCGAAGGGCAGATGCTTCAACGTGTCATGCCGGAGCTGATGGCGATGAAACATATCCTGGTGCTCAACGACGAAGCCCACCACTGCTATCGCGAAAAACCCGGCGACGAAGAGGAAGAGGCTCTGAAGGGTGACGAGCGCAAGGAAGCCGAAGAAAACAACGAAGCTGCTCGCCTGTGGATTTCGGGACTTGAGGCGGTCAATCGAAAGATTGGTGTCTCACGCGTGCTCGACCTTTCTGCGACGCCGTTTTTCCTCCGCGGGTCAGGCTACGCCGAGGGAACGCTGTTCCCGTGGACGATGAGCGATTTCTCGCTAATGGATGCGATCGAAAGCGGCATCGTCAAACTGCCTCGCGTTCCTGTTGCGCAAAACATTCCGGGTGATGAGATGCCGATGTTCCGGAATCTCTGGGAGAACATCCGCAAAGACATGCCGAAGAAGGGCCGCGGTAAGGCAGCGATTCTCGATCCGCTGGCGCTTCCCGTCCGTCTCCAGACAGCGCTCGATGCACTGTATGGTCACTATGAAAAAACCTTCGAGCTCTGGGAAACGGCGAAGATCTCGGTTCCACCCTGCTTCATCATCGTCTGCAACAACACGTCGACGTCGAAGCTGGTCTACGATTTCATCTCGGGCTTCAATCGCGAGAACGAAGACGGATCTACCACGTTTAACAACGGCCGGCTCCGCCTCTTCCGCAACTTCGACGAACACGGCAATCCACTTCACCGGCCGAACACGCTTCTGATCGACAGCGAGCAGCTCGAGAGCGGAGAAGGTCTCGACGACAATTTCCGAACGATCGCCGCTGACGAAATCGATCGTTTCCGGCGGGAAATGGTCGAGCGATCGGGCGATCAGCGCGCCGGAGAATCGATATCCGACCAGGAGCTGCTCCGCGAAGTAATGAATACAGTCGGCAAGAAAGGACGACTCGGCGGATCGATCCGCTGTGTAGTATCCGTGTCCATGCTCACCGAAGGTTGGGACGCCAGCACGGTCACCCACGTACTCGGCGTGCGTGCGTTCGGCACTCAACTTCTCTGCGAGCAGGTAATCGGACGCGCGCTGCGCAGACAATCGTATGATCTCAACGATGAAGGACTGTTCGACGTCGAATACGCTGACGTGCTGGGAATTCCATTCGATTTTACCGCAAAGCCTGTGGTAGCACCGCCGCAGCGACCCCGCGAAACCGTTCTCGTCAAGGCGATGAGACCTGAGCGCGACACGCTCGAGATTCGCTTCCCACGCGTCACGGGTTATCGCGTGGAGCTACCTGACGAACGCCTCACTGCGCACTTCACCGACGATTCGACTCTCACGCTGACGCCGGAAATCGTCGGGCCGTCGATCACGAGAAATCAGGGAATCATCGGAGAAGCGGTCGATCTCAATCTCAAGCATCTCGATCAGGTCCGAACATCAGAGCTGCTTTTTCATCTGACGAAACGGCTTCTCTACACGAAATGGAGAGACGCCGGCGAAGCCCCGAAGCTTCACCTCTTCGGGCAGCTCAAGCGGATCACTCGGCAGTGGCTCGACAATCATCTGGTTTGTAAGGGCAGCACATATCCGGCTCTCCTCATGTATCAGGAGCTCGCTGACATGGCGTGCAACCGCATAACTGCCGGCATCACGGCCGCATTTGCAGGCGAGCGACCGATCAAGGCACTTCTCGATTCATATAATCCGGTCGGATCGACATCCCACGTCCGCTTCAATACCTCGCGACCCGATCGATGGGAAACAGATCCTGGAAAGTGTCACATCAACTGGATCGTTCTCGACAGCGGCTGGGAGGAGGAGTTCTGTCGGGTGGCCGAATCTCATCCGAGGGTCATGGCGTATGTGAAGAATCACAACCTCGGCCTCGAGGTGCCGTATCGTTTTGGCTCTGAGGCAAGGACGTACCTGCCGGATTTCATCGTTCTCGTGGATGACGGCCATGGCCCGGATGATATCCTTCACCTCGTCGTCGAGATAAAAGGCTACCGTCGCGAGGATGCGAAAGAAAAGAAGTCGACAATGGACAACTACTGGGTTCCGGCCGTAAACAATCTCGGGACCTTCGGCCGGTGGGGTTTTGCCGAGCTGAGGGAGGTTTATGAGATCGAGTCGGATTTCGAGAAGAAGATCCGGAAGGCCTTCGACGAGGCCATCCGGGCCATCCCAAGCGCGCGGATAGAGGCGGCTTAAGTAGGGTTTCTTTACTTATCGGCCAGGATGTGTATAGTTTTCCTTGTTTTCTATACATATCCATTCCAACCTGTATAAAGAAATGGCCGAACCTGAACTAAATGAATTAGTTCGCCTGTCCAGCGAGCGATTCGAAACCCCCACGATTCTGAAACGACTCGCTGGGGCGACGCGCCAGCTTGCCGAGCTCAAGGGGGTGGCCCAATCCATCCCCAACCAGGCGATACTGATCAATACCCTCGGCCTTCGCGAGGCAAAGGACAGCTCGGCTATCGAAAACATCGTCACGACCCATGACGAGCTCTTTCGGGACGACGCCTTTCCGGCCGAGGCAACCGGGACTGCGGCCAAGGAAGTGCTGCGATACCGGCAAGCTTTGAAGGTAGGCTTCGACGCGGTTCAGGAGAGTGGCCTGCTGACTGTCAGCCACATCTTGAATATTCAAGAGACTCTCGAAGGGAACAGGGCTGGTCTTCGAAAAGTTCCAGGGACTGTTCTTAAGGATCCCGCCGGACGGATCGTCTATACACCGCCCCAGCATGCCGAAACTATCAAGGATCTCATGACTGATCTCGAGCGTTTCATCAACGATGATGGAGCGTTCGATGCCGATCCTCTCATCAAGATGGCAATCCTGCACCACCAGTTCGAGAGCATTCACCCCTTCTACGATGGCAATGGACGCACTGGTCGGATTGTGAACGTTCTTTACCTGGTGCAGAAGAGCCTTCTCGACATTCCGGTGCTTTACCTCAGCCGGTACATCGTCAGGACCAAAGCAGAGTATTATCGGCTGCTACAGAAGGTGCGGGACAAAGATGCGTGGGAGGAATGGGTGCTCTACATGCTGGAGGGCGTCGAGGTCACTGCGCGTGATGCAATATTGACCATACGACGAATTTCCTCAGCGCTTCTGTTGACAAAGCATCAGATACGAGGAAGGTACAAATTCTACAGCCAGGATCTGATCAACAATCTTTTTATGCATCCTTACACAAAGATTCAATTCCTCGAGCGCGATCTCGGCGTCACACGGATCACGGCGACCAGATATCTCGATGAGCTCGCGGCAGGGGGATTTCTCCGAAAGGAGAAGATCGGGCGGACCAACTACTATATGAATGTAGCTCTGCTCGAAATTCTTACTGGAGACTCGATGGTGGCGGGTGGGAATTGAGCGCAAAACGCGGCGGAGCCAGAAAGAAGCCGGGGAAAGTCGTCGAGACTCTCCTCCATGACGACGCGACGCGGAAAAACATCCCGACGGCCGAGTATCAGAGTGTAATCCAGAAAGAGGCGGAGAATCCGGTTCGTGTTGCGTATGAGCGCCGGAACCGTGATCTCGATCCCCAGCTCGTGTGGCGCGGGAAGGATCAGCAGGACTGGAGCGATCTCGTAGTCAACGCGCCTCCGCTCTACATCCAGGAGAAAGTTCATCCGAAGGCGCTGATCGACGATCTGCTTCGTCAGACTCGCGAGGATCGTCACGAGTTGGGGCAGATCGAGGCGGATCTCTTTTCTGATTTCAACGGAATTCCGAAGGGCGTCGACAAGACCGAGTTCTACCAGCACGATCAGAACTGGTCGAACCGCATGATACTCGGCGACTCGTTACAGGTGATGGCAAGTCTTGCTGAGCGTGAAGGACTGCGTGGGAAGGTGCAGTGCATCTACATCGATCCGCCCTACGGGATCAAGTTCAACTCGAACTTTCAGTGGAGCACAGGCTCGACGAAAGTAAAAGATGGAAATCGTGATCACATTACACGCGAACCGGAACAGGTAAAAGCCTTCAGAGACACATGGAAGGACGGGGTTCATTCATATCTAACCTACCTGCGCGATCGTTTGGCCGTTGCACGAGATCTATTGACTGAGTCGGGGTCGATCTTCGTTCAGATCGGCGACGAAAACATTCACCGAATCCGCGCCCTTATGGACGAGGTATTTGGAGATCAGAACTTCGTCAGCCTCATCACCTACAAGACGTCCATAGGTCTCGGTTCAGAGCTAATTGATAACACCGCGAACTATCTCTTGTGGTACTCGCGCGACATCGATGCGCTAAAATTCCGACCGCTGCACAGAGTACTTCAGGCCGGAAAGGAAGGTGCAAGTCGCTTCAAAACGCTCAGATTGCCTGACCTAAGCGAGCGACGAGCAACCGACGCCGAGCTTGAGGAGCCGAGCACACTACCAACGGGAAGCCGGTTGTTTCGCGACCAAGGACTAACTTCTCGATCAGCATCGGCAACGACGTTGTTTCCCGTTGAATCTCGGGCCCGAAAATACGAACCCTCGAGTGGCGGTTGGCGGACATCTCAAGTCGGGATGACACGCGTCCTACGCGCCGACCGGATTCTGAAGACGGGAGCAAACATCTCGTATCGAAAATTCTTCGATGACTTCTCAGCACTATCAGTGGACAATTTCTGGAACGACGTTTCTGGTGGGGTCACTAGTCGAGCCGACCCCAAAGTCTACGTAGTGCAAACAGCAACGACGGTGATCGAACGATGTGTCTTAATGGCCACAGATCCCGGAGATCTCGTTTTGGACCCGACGTGTGGCGCGGGCACCACCGCCTACGTTTCAGAACAATGGGGGCGACGCTGGATCACGATTGACACATCTAGGGTGGCGCTTGCTCTCGCCCGCGCAAGAATCATGGGCGCGCGATACCCATTTTACCTTCTTGTCGACTCTGCGGATGGACAGAGGAAGGAGGCTCAGGTCACGCGTACCGCTCCGTCCTCTCAGGCCACGCGGAGAAACATCCGGCAGGGATTTGTTTACGAACGCGTCCCGCACATCACGCTTAAGTCGATCGCGAATGACTCTGAGATCGACGTGATCTGGGAAAAGTGGCAGCAGACGCTCGAGCCGCTTCGCGACAAACTGAATTCCTATCTGCACAAGAATTGGCAGGACTGGGAAATTCCCCGCGATGCCGACAGCCACTGGATCAAGACCGCGAAGGATATCCACACCAAATGGTGGGAGGCGCGAATCGCTCGGCAAAAAGAGATCGACGCTTCGATCGCAGCTAAAGCCGAATTCGAATTCCTCTACGATAAACCGTACCAGGACAACAAAAAGGTCAGAGTTGCCGGCCCGTTCACCGTAGAGAGCCTTTCACCACACCGTATGCTTGCCGTTGATGAAAACGACGAGCTCATCGATCGCATCTCCGAATCCGAGGCGGAGTACCAGGCAAGGCAAACATTCCCCCAAATGATCCTGGAGAATCTCCGCACCGCCGGAGTTCAACAGGTGCATAAGGAAGACCGCATTAGCTTCACGGCCCTCGCTCCCTGGCCAGGTGAGTTCGTTGCCGCTGAAGGTAGATACATCGAAGGATCCAATGGATCAGCCGCCGAGAAACGCGCAGCAATCTTCATCGGCCCGGAATTCGGTACCGTCACTCGCCCCGATCTCGTCGCAGCAGCACGCGAAGCCGGCGACGCGAACTTCGATGTTCTGATTGCATGCGCCTTCAACTACGAAGCGCACGCAACGGAATTCAGCAAGCTCGGCCGCATTCCCGTTCTCAAAGCGCGGATGAACGCCGACCTCCACATGTCGGATGACCTCAAGAACACAGGGAAGGGAAATCTCTTCGTCATCTTCGGCGAGCCGGACATCGATCTGCTTCCACAGAAAGACGGAAGAGTAAAAGTGAAAGTGAACGGCGTGGATGTATTCCATCCGAGCACTGGAGAGGTTCGCAGCGACGGCCCCGACGGAATCGCATGCTGGTTCATCGACACTGACTACAACGAAGAAAGCTTTTTCGTCCGACACGCCTACTTCCTCGGCGCGAACGATCCTTACGGCGCACTCAAGACGACACTTAAGGCCGAGATTGACCAGGATGCGTGGGAATCACTCCACAGCGACACGTCTCGTGCGTTCGACAAGCCAAAATCAGGACGAATTGCCGTCAAAGTCATCAACCACCTCGGCGACGAAGTGATGAAGGTGTTCAGAGTCGAGTAGTGGACTTCAGAATCGCGGAGGTCCTTACCGGCGGTCTCTCGCGACTCGCTCTCCTCCGCGGCTCTCCGTGACTACACAGGGACGGCCGGGGAATAACGACGCGGCTGCCATCGTCGGCCATGCCAGCGATATCTGGATCCGCCGGCTCATCGACGATACGCGAGCAAACTCTCTTCTGTTCTATCGCGATCTGCAGGTAGGAACTCTCGATCTTACAGCTGACCCGCTAGTGCTCGCCAACCTGCTCCGCGGCGACAAGCTCTCAGTTGAGCAGATCGTCAATCCCCTCATAGTCCGCGATCCCGCCGATCCTCCTGACACAATCGCCCAACAGCGAAAAGTCATTCTCGAGAAGCGAGCTTCGGCCACGAAAGCCCTGACGGCGATTCGGCGTAAAGCAAAAGCGAACATGGAGGAGAAAGGAATTGACACCCTTTTCCTCGCCGTAGGGATGGCTACATGGCCGGCTGCCGACGGGGGCCGACCCTACGCTGCGCCCGTCGTCCTCGTGCCGGCAACGATAGAAGTCATGGGCAAAGATGAAAGCAACCTCCGCGTTCGCGTCAACGGAGAGCCAAAGCTCAACCCGGTACTCGTCTACATCCTCGAGAAGAATTTCCGGGTGGTTATCGATGCGGATTCGGTAATCAAGGAATCTGCGCAGGAAGACGACTATGGGGTTTGGCGCGTTGATACAAACCGAGTTATCGGTAACATCCTTCGGAGCATGGGCGGAGAGAGTGACTTCACCGTCAACGAAAAGGTAGTCCTCGGGAATTTTTCCTTTGCGAAGATGGCGATTGTCGAAGACATTCGCCGGAACAAGGTTGCCCTTGCTGCAAGCGAGCTGGTTCGCGGCATCGCGGGCGAAACGCAGTCGCGCCAGAACCTGGGCAAGTCTGTCTTCGACGTCTCACCGTCTGAGCTCGACGAACGCCCCGCATCGAACGAATTCCTTGTGCTCGATGCCGATTCGTCGCAGCAGCGCGCGATCATCCGTGCTGCTGCGGGGCAGAACGCCGTAATCCAGGGCCCTCCCGGCACCGGGAAAAGTCAAACGATCGCGAATCTAATTGCCCAAACGGTCGCTGAAGGGAAGCGTGTTCTTTTCGTTGCCGAAAAACGTGCCGCGTTGGAAGCCGTGATGAAGCGACTGAGCACGAGCGACGTCGGGCTGGGACACATTACTCTCGACCTGCACGGTGCATCGGTGTCGCGAAAGGAAGTAATGGCGCGAATCGCTGAGACTCTGCAGCAGATCAGAACCACTCCCCCAGTGCAGGGGAACGAACAGATACAGCAGGAGTTCGAGGCGAAGCGGAGCGCGCTTAACGCGCATGCAAAGAGCATCAACGAGCCGCGACTCCCAACCCATATGTCGCTCATTGGAATGCTGGGAGCGCTCCTTCGACTGCCAAAAGAAGCGGTAACGAAGGTAAGGCTCCGCGGGCCGATCCTCGAAAGGCTCGATCTTGAACATGCGGCCCTCGCCCGCCGATGGCTCCGCGAAGGCGCCGCTCATGCGTCGCTCATGCTTGGCATTGACCCTTCGCCCTGGACAGACGCTGAGATCCGCGACGGGACAACGGCCCAGCGGGCACTCGACGAAGCGAATCACATCGCCGACGACCTATGGCCGAAGTTCGAATCAAGTCTCAACAAGCTCACGGGTGATCTGGATGTCGCGCTGCCGGGAAGTGTGGACGATGCAAAAGAACTTCTGACGTTACTCGACGATGTGCGCTCGATTCTTTTGAGCTACGAATCCAAAGTGTTCGACGTGGCAAGGAATGCTGCGGCGGCATTAGAGCCTGCCCGGAAAGGGAGGTTGCACGCGTTCTGGGCGTTTCTCACTCGCGCGGATTACCGCGACGCTCGAAAGCTGATGCGCGGATTGCGAAAGACGCCTGCATCCTCTGTCGTTCTTCTCCAGGACGCAGACAAGGCTGTGGAAGCGTCCCGTCGATGGTCAGGGCGAACACTGAGTGGGAATCCACCTCGCGATTCCATATTCGCCGCCGAGCTGCAAGCATCGTTTGCAACTCTCTCAAAGAGCCTCGACCCGCTGGATGCGTTGCTCGTAATGCCAGCAACCACGGCACGCCCCATTGCACTTGCGCGTGAACGGCTGCGACGCCTGGCGGACGATCGCCGAACTCCGCTGCTCATGCCGACGATTCACCGGCTGCGTGATAGTATCAGCGAGGCCGGGCTCTCGGTGCTGCTCAATGATTTTCGCGCCTCCAGTCTTCCGGGTAGTGTCTGGGTAGAGCGCTTCGAATACATCTGGCTCTATTCAACGGTAGAGTCAGTCGAGGCATTGGATCCCGACCTTGCTGCGTTCAAAGGGAAAACTCATCAACAACTCGTTGATGAGTTCGTCGACATAGATCAAAAGCGGCTTCGGCTCTCGGCTGATCGTGTCAGAAGGCTCCACGCGCAGTCGGCGACTCTGGCGATGAATGAGCATTTCGACCAGGCGAACCTTATCCGGGCGGAGGCGGCCAAGAAGTCTCGACATATCGCCCTCCGCGACCTGCTGCGGCGGGCGCCCGATGTTCTCACCCGAGTGGCTCCTTGCTGGATCGCGAGCCCGTTGTCGGTCAGTCAGCTGCTGGAAGGTGGAAAAAAGCATTTCGACCTCGTGATCTTCGATGAAGCCAGTCAAATCCTGCCAGAAGAAGCGATCCCTTCGCTGTATCGCTCTGAACAGGTTGTTGCCGCTGGGGACAAGCACCAACTGCCGCCTACGACGTTCTTTTCTACCAGTGATGACGACGAGGAGCCGGACATTGATGACGAAGAGCGGGATGCGAAAGCTTTAGCTGGCGAAGCGGTTGGTGGATACGAAAGCCTTCTCTCAACCCTTGAACCTTTTCTCCCACCGATGCCGCTCGATTGGCATTACAGAAGCGCCGACGAGCGGCTGATCGCATTTTCCAATCAATACATCTACAACGGACACTTGATCACTTTTCCGGCTGCAACTGACCGGGAAGTCCTACGCCTGATTCATGTGCCTCACGACCCAGGACTGGGAAGCCAGGAGGAAAGCTCCTCTCGTGAGGTTCAGCGCGTCATCCAGGAAATTCTCAAGCACGCCGAAACGCGCCCCAATGAGTCACTTGGTGTGATCGCGATGGGCATCAAGCACGCGAACAGAGTTCAGGCGGCGCTCGATAGAGAGTTGGAGATCAGGCCGCAACTCGCCGAGTTCTTCGCTCTCGAGCGGGAAGACCGCTTTTTCGTCAAGAATCTCGAAACCGTCCAGGGCGATGAGCGGGATGCGATCATTCTTACGATCGGGTATGGAAAGTCGCCAGACGGCACGTTGCCGCACCGGTTTGGCCCGCTGACGCAGGACGTCGGTTATCGCCGCCTCAATGTCGCAGTGACACGTGCTCGCAGGCGCATGACCGTCGTGAGCTCGTTCCTCGCGCATGACATCGATCTCAACAGATCAGGCAAGAGAGGAGTCCAGCTGCTCAAGGCATACCTCGAGTATGCCGCAAGCGGAGGGCATCGCCTGACGAATCCTGAGATCGCAGGCGAAGTAGAATTAAACTCATTTGAAGCGGATATCCGGGACGCATTGACAGCGAGTGGAATCGAGACGCGGCCACAGTTTGGAGCATCGAGCTACAGGATTGATCTGGTTGCAATGCATCCGACGAAACCCGGGCGTCCTGTTCTCGCCATAGAGTGCGATGGGGCTTCCTACCACTCAAGCGCGACCGCGCGGGATCGAGATCGACTTCGACAGGCGCATCTACAGCGGCTCGGCTGGCGATTTCACAGGATATGGTCAACCGATTGGTTCTTCTGCCGGGAGGAAGAGATCGCCCGCCTCGTGGAGGCATACCGCGAAGCGGTTGAAAAGGCTGACCGAGACGATGCTGAGGATAGCCGACGCTGGCAAGCCGAACCCGCGTCGGAACCCCCAGTTGCCTCGAAACCGAAGGTGGAGCAGCCGACCCGCTCGGAGCCTGAGCCGGCGCTGCCAGAGCGCGAATCTATCGAGCATTACTACGATTCGGAGCTAAGGCGATACGCCGAATGGATCGAGTCGGACGGGTTGCTTCGCACCGACGACGAGCTGTTGCGCGAAGTGTTTGAGGCGTTGCCGTTCAAACGCATGGGGCCAAGAATTCGGGAGCGGCTGACCCGAATCATTTCCGCGCGCCGCAGACAGAACGCACCAGGATGATGAAACGATGAAGGTCTTCAGGCCGACCAGTGGATTTTAGAATCGCTGACAGTTTCACCAGCAGCCTTTCGCGACTCACTGCTGACGAACAGAAAGCAGCGAAGACTACCGCATTCGACCTTCAGATAAACCCGGCGCATCCCGGCCTCAAGTTCCACAAGCTCGATAAAGCGAAGGATCCAAACTTCTGGTCGGTGCGCGTGAGCGGCGACATTCGGCTGATCGTTCACAAGACGGCGAAGGACATTCTCCTCTGCTATGTGGACCACCACGACAAGGCGTATTCGTGGGCAGAGCGGAGGAAACTCGAGGCGCACCCGAAGACCGGTGCCGCACAGATGGTGGTCATCCATGAGCGCCATCAGGAAGTGGTCAGGCAGATTTTCAAGGAGCCGACGCAGCCTGAGCTCAAGAAGCCAACGCCCTTTGCTCGCCTGTCCGACGACGAGCTACTCGGCTATGGTGTGCCGAAGGAATCACTGGCCGAAGTCCGCGCTGCAGACGAAGACAGCATTCTCGACATCGCGACTCAGCTACCGGCTGAGGCGGCGGAAGCCCTGTTAACTATCGCCACAGGTGGAACTCCTCAGCCGCGCGAGGTCACGGTTGGCGCGGATCCATTCGAGCATCCCGATGCGCAACGGCGCTTCCGCGTCATTACAGATATCGACGAGCTGGAGCGCGCGCTCGAGTACCCATGGGAGCAGTGGACGACATTCCTGCATCCGGTTCAGCGAAGTCTCGTTCAGAAAGAGTTCGGCGGTCCAGCGCGCGTGGCGGGATCGGCGGGAACAGGCAAGACAATCGTGGCTATTCACCGCGCCGCTGTTCTCGCGCGAAGGAACCCTGATGCGCGCATTCTCCTCACGACTTTTTCATCTACGCTTGCGAGCTCACTCGCGATCAAGCTCGGCCGTCTTGTAGGAAGCGAACCCAGAGTGCGGGAGCGGATCGATGTGGAGTCGCTCGATGCTGTAGCATCGCGATTGTATCAGCGAACGATCGGTCCGGTCCGCAACGTTTCCCATGATCAATTGGGCCGCGCGATCGACGAGGCCATTAGCCGTCATCCAGACAATTCCTTCAGCGCGGCTTTCGTGCGTTCTGAATGGAACGACGTCGTTGACGCGTGGCAGCTGCGAACGTGGGACGAGTATCGCGACGTAGAACGGCTTGGACGAAAGACGCGCTTGCCTGAAAAACAGAGAAGGATGTTGTGGTCGATCTTTGTGGGCGTGAGAAGTCAACTGGCCGACAGTGAATCGCTCACAAGAGCCGAGGTGTATGCTCGCCTGACTGCTCACTACACTGAGGGTGGCAAGCCGCCGTATGATTTCATCGTAGTCGATGAGGCGCAGGACGTAAGCGTGCCTCAACTCCGACTGCTTGCGGCGATGGGCCGAGGAAGATCCAACGCGCTCTTCTTCGCCGGCGATCTTGGCCAACGGATTTTCCAACTACCGTTCTCGTGGAAGTCGCTCGGCGTTGACATTCGCGGGCGGTCGGCGACGCTACGAGTGAATTACAGAACGTCGCATCAGATTCGAATGAAGGCCGATCGGCTTCTCGACTCGGAGACATCGGATGTCGATGGTAATGTGGACACTCGAACCGGCACGGTTTCAGTGTTCAACGGACCTCAACCTGTCGTCAATGAGTTCAATGACGAGCAACAGGAGATCCAGGCTGTAGGGGAGTGGTTGTCACAGGTTGTGCGCGACGGAGTCAAGCCTGACGAGATTGGCGTCTTCATTCGCTCGGAAGCGCAGATTCCGCGGGCAGAGGCTGCTGTGAGAGCAGGTGGATTGAGCGCGATTGTGTTGCGCGAGGATGTGAAGTCGAGTCGCAATCATGTTTCGATTGCCACTATGCACCTGAGCAAAGGGCTGGAGTTTCGCACAGCGGTCGTGATGGCATGCGATGACGAGGTCCTTCCATTGCAGGAGAGAATTGAGTCGATAGCTGATGATGCCGATTTGGAGGAGGTCTATGAGACAGAGCGGCATTTGCTCTACGTAGCTTGTACTAGAGCGCGGGACTGGCTTTTCGTGTCGGGGGTGAAGCCAGTTTCCGAATTTCTTGATGATTTTAGAAGCGAGGTTGGCTTGCTTCGTGACGCTTCTTAGGATGCCGGAAATGCCTCCACTGGATAGCGTCGACTTAACCTCTGATTGCTTCCGGCATTTCGGCCACAGCAATTTCGATCCGAGCTGCGTTCCTTCCAGCAAGTGGGAACAGTGCCCCATAGAGAAATGCTCAGCCCATCTCGTTGATGTTGCATTCGGCAAGAGCAGCAAACCGTATTGTTCCGCTCATGGGCTGCGTCTCCATTCGAAGACGTTCGTGTATTGGAACGGCGAGAGCAGAGTCAACGAAGCACGTTTGCGCAATTTCCGAATTCGCCCTGAGCTCGCCGCGAAACTTGCCCTAGGAAGTAGCGGAAAAGTCGAGAGCCATCGCTTAGGCTATGAAATGTCCGAAGACGCTCTCAGCTGGAACGTCTTTGTTGGTTTGGCCGAAGCTGGGAAACTTCGTGAGACCACGCATTTCCTGACTGGCCGCGTGCTTCAATCCGAGCCCGTGCTATACCTCTGGGGCAAGCGGATCGACCTGACCGGGAAAGAAACTGGTCGTTTCACGCCGCTGAATGCTGCTAGAGTAATCCTCGAGCGCGGAATCGGCACTTACAAGACTGAGCCGGATATCATGCTGGTTGCGGATGGAGAACTGATCGTTTGCGTAGAGGCAAAATTCGGATCCGGCAATCCGGTCGCTCACGAGGGTAGCATCAAGCCTGATGAAAAACCGACATCTCGCGAAGGCCTGCTAGAGCGTTACCTAAACCAGTCTTCGGCAAGGACCAAGGCGGCCATCGTAAGTGAGCAAATCGGCAACGAGTTCCACAGCCAACTCTTTCGAAACGTCGTCTTTGCGTCCGAGATGGCGGATGAATCCGATTGGCATGTGGTCAATCTGGCGAGCAGCACTCAATGGAAACAGGCCCGCGTGGCCAAGGGATACTCTTATTCGAATCCAGAAGACAGTGTCCGGTGCTATCTGTCAAAGAATCACAAGGACTGCTTCAGCTACCGGACCTGGGAAAACCTTCACCGCGCCCTGATCCGTAACGATCCGGCTCTTCGCGAACTGGACGCATACCTTCGCTCCAAGAGCGCTCACTTTCGGCCCGCCTTCGAACTCGGATGAGTCAGAGGCGCGGGCACATGATTTTCGCGGAGTAAACCATCCCGGATCTTCCTGACCCGTCGCAGGCTTCGCTCGTTTCTCGAACGGAATACGCACCCGACGCTCACCCTTGGACCGGAAACGCCGATGAAGCTGACGAGCACCATGGCGCGCTAAACGCCAATGAGGTCCCGTGTTACATCAATCTGAACTGGCAATCGAAGCGCGCGGGGAAAACCCTGCACGTTGGAACTTTTAAGCTGAATCTTCGGGCTTTGGCGAGGGCTGGGTTCGCACGCATGGAAAACTCTCATAAGGTGCGCCTGCGCTTTGTCCGTGAGGACGACGGAACTGTGGTGATTCAGATCAACGATGCGGGCGAGGCGCTGCCAGTGGGCTTTTGCCATTTTCAGTTAGGTCAGCAGGTCCCCCTTGGGACGATCCCAGACCCGGCCCAGTAGGAGAAACGTTCGGCCGCAGGTACAATCGAAGTCGTCCATTGCAGGGCCACAGGCGGCGGTAACGCTCTCCGCGCGCACTAGCTTTTCTTATATGGCAGGAAACGATGTAGAGCTGTTACACCGCCCGACGCAAAAAAGGCCCCCCAAGTCCACCTGACAACTTCCATCTCAACTGGCATCAACTTTAGTCCTGCGACAATCGACAAGCCAATCCCAACGAGCATCGCTAGACTCGTTAAGGTTAGCATCGTGTAGTAGCCATACTGCCATGCCTTATGCTTGTCAGTGTCCCGCCCCAGCGTGTCTGATAGCGCCCGTTTCGCAAAGTCCTCAAGCGCATCCTTCTGAATAACGTTAGCGAAATCCCTGAAAAGCTGCGGGTCAACGTCACCCATTACTAGCACTATTTTCGGAGACGTTGCGAAGCCCTTGAGCAGGCACGAAGACCAGTTGGACGTCTTCGGGTTGAACCTGAAACATTTCGCCTAGTGCGTCTGGATGGAGCCATGGGATGTCTTCCGCCGACCTGTATGTGCCGAGCTCAACGCCGCCCCGACTTGAGTCACGGACCTGTAGCCGCACCTCACCAAGCCCCGCCTCCTGCAAGATTTTGAGTATGCCGAGTGCCTGCCATGCAGGAATGCCCGCTTCCCTGGCGATTTCCCTAGGCTTGAGTCGCCGGTCTGGACTCATTCGCTCTACCTGCGCAGCGAGAGCCTCCAACGGGCCGGACCATTCGGGATGGCTGCTAAGCAACTGCACGGATTTGGGAGAGGACATACCCGACTTCATTCGAAAGACAATCGCGCGAGAACCGGACCATGCCTGGGTCACATTGGAGGTCCGTCGGGACCGAGCGAAGGAGTGGAATCTCACCCGAATATACACCGAATCGCCCAAACTGTACCCGCGCCTTATCCGCGGGTAACCAATCATAAAGCCCGCGCTCACGACCTGTGACGAATCTCTCAACTCCAGGAGCTACGCCCATTTCCCGGCAGTCAACTCCGTCTCCAGTTATCTGGAC
Source organism: Gemmatimonadaceae bacterium (assembly GCA_035633115.1). Classification (NCBI taxonomy): domain Bacteria; kingdom Pseudomonadati; phylum Gemmatimonadota; class Gemmatimonadia; order Gemmatimonadales; family Gemmatimonadaceae; species Gemmatimonadaceae bacterium. Next base: position 40,926 of record DASQFN010000082.1, read on the forward strand.
GGAACCGTCGTTGGTATCTACAACCAAATGTCGCGGCTTAACGAGAGGACTCGATTGAAGAGATTCCATTGCACGAGCCAATCCCAAGGCGCGAAACGTCACGCCGAGTAAATGTTCAGACCGTTGCAGATACGATCGGTAATAAGCTTCCTGTGACCCGTGTCTCATGATTCGCGATGGCGGGTCATAGCTGAGCGTCACCCACCCATTGGATCTGTCCACTTGCAGCAAGATGACATTGGTGACTGGAATCGTGGTAACGTGTCTGGCGGGAACGTCTACGACGACATCCTGCTGTTGCTCCACGAAGCAAATCCGCACAGTCGACGCATCTACATAGGAGTAGGCGATTTCTCCCGCCTCCGTACCGCGGCGGATACGAGCTGAGGCCAGATTAGACACGGCACGCTCAAATTCTGTCGCTAGTCCCGGTAGTTCTCTTCGGCTGATCGAGTACAGGTATACTCTCTTATTTCGATTCTCTTGAAGTTCGCGAAGCATTATCAAAACGTCTGAGCCTTCGAGCGCTCTATCGTGGATGTAGCCTCTGATGCGTTCGACCAGCTTCTCTTTCACAACTGCGCCGACTGAGAGCCCTTGGTACTTCAGGTAGTATTGAAGGACAACGGCAGAGGCACGCTCAAAGCCGAGATCCAAATCATGAAGTTGCGTGGCGTTTAGTGTCGACACCGGTAATCCGGAAGCTGAGAACCCTGGCCAGCCGTGCGGGGGCTGTAAACATAGAACCACTCAGTTAGCACAATAGGCTGGTTTTCAAGCAAACGAAGTGCTGGATTGCCACGCGACAATGCCGCGTTGCGCAGCGGAGAAGTCCGCGTGATGAAAACCCCGTCCGTCCCGGACCACGTCGCTCCGATGTTAAGTCGCGACTCTGGTGCTGCGCTCAACATTCCGTTCGACTGCTCGCAACCGAGCCCTGCCGCAGCGTCACGCGGGCGTAGGTCGACCGCGTTCGCTCGTAGTGCCCGCGCCAAGTGCGGCGAGAACGCCGGCGACGGGCGCCACAACTCGAAGGTCCAGCCCCAACGCGGAAGCGGCGAAGGCTGCCAATGCTCCGGCAACGGCACCGAAGACGACGTACCGTCTGATCGAATGAGCCTCGCCAGTCAAACGTTCGCTCATGGATAGGCTCCTGTGCCTGACGTTGTGAGAAGGGTCGTGACGCACGCAATTGCGCCAGCAGCAATTCCTCCCGCGAGACCACCGCGCGTGGATTTTCCGACGTCGTCATCCTGGTACTTGTTCTGCAATGCAGCCGCCACAGCCGAGGCTACCACGGTGCCTATAAAGATTATTGACAGCTCTAGCCAACGAGAGAAGAACAGTTCCATGCGCCCCTCGTGAAAATTGTGATCGCTTCACAGTTTCTGTCCTCGAGCGGATACGTCACGGCAACACATTCGATTGAACACGTTTGTGGTTTCAGTAGGAACCCCGTCTTTGATATCGATCGGTTGCGGATTGCGACGGGCGGTGACAAACGGGACGATGATCCCGATGAATTGCGCAATCCGTTAGCGAGTGTGCTTTGTTGCGGACATAGACACCCTCCTCTAATTGCGATTGTCTTCACGAAGAAACTATGTAGGCCTGGTGGCGAACGAGTGCACGAGCCGCCACCGTAGACACTTCACCTTCCTCACGAGAAGAGTCTATGCCTACGATGACGACCCGCACATCTGCCCCGACGTTACTCCTCGCCCTCGATCTCGGCA
>DASQFN010000083.1 GCA_035633115.1 Gemmatimonadaceae bacterium
GAACTTAGCGCGCTGTCGCGCGCGAACCTGGGCGCTGAGATGACAGGGGTCGGGTCGAGAGGTATCGTCGCTCTCTGATGCTGGCGGTCGGCTCGGAGATCCGGTACAGGATTGCGGCCCTGTTTGAGGCCCACTGGGAGGCCTTCGTACGCTCCAGCCGGCAGTGGATCCGACCGGTGGTCTTCGAGACGGTGCGCAAGATCATCGCCTGCCGGACACCGGCGCTGGGCTGTCATCTCTACGCCTGTCCGCAGTGTCAGCGCATCGAGGTCGTACCCCACTCCTGCAAGTCCCGTTTCTGTCCCACCTGCGGCAAGCACGCCACCGATCGCTGGGCGGCCGGCGTGCTCAACGACTTGCTCGACGTGCCCTACCATCATCTGGTCTTGGCGGTGCCCGCTCATTTGCGCGGCGTGCTCAGCTTCAACCGGCCGGCGACCCTGAACCTGCTGTTCAACGCTGCTACCGCTGCGCTGTCGCAGTGGGCACGAGAGCAGCATGGCATGCGCCTGGGCATCGTTTCGGTACTGCATACCTTTGGCAGCGACCTGAAGTGGCATCCCCACCTGCACTTGCTGGTCACCGAAGGTGGGCTCTCCCTGGACGCCAGCCGCTGGGTCCGCCCCTACGGCGACGGTTGGCTGATGGCTCACGGTGCCCTGAAGAAGATGTGGCGCTACCACGTCATCCGCGCCTTGCGCCAAGCCCATCGCGCTGGTGAGTTGCGCTTCTCCAAGACGGCGGCTTTCCTCGCCGAGTATCCCCGCTTCAATGCCCTGCTGCGGCGGCTGTATGAGATGATCTGGTACGCCCACATCGGCGCCAGCCTGCGCGACCCCAACTTCACTCTGCGCTATATCGGCCGCTACACCAAGCGGGCCGTCCTGGCCGAGTACCGCATCACCCACTATGACCCCGAGCGCGGCACCGTCCGCTTCGCCTTCCAAGACTATGCACAAGGCGGCAAGACCTCCTATAAGACGCTGCCGGTGCTCGCCTTCATCGGCCGTCTGATCCGCCACATCCCGGACAAGCACTTCAAGACCGTGCGCTATGCTGGCCTCTTCGCCACCCGCTGGCGTCAGCACTACCTCGCTCACGCCCGCAACGTCCTCGGACAGAACGAGCCCGCGATCCAGGAACCCAACAACGACACTCCGCTCTGCCTTCTGCCGTGGCGCGAGCGGCGACTCGCCGAGGGGACAGACCCTCTGCTTTGCCCCATCTGTCGTGTTCCCCTGCAATTCATTCGTTTGGTTTTCGGACCGCATGAGCCGATCGCCGAGCTGTTTCGCGCCGCCGGCAAACCTCTGCGGCCTAGCCACCCGGCCTGGGATACCGGATGAAGATGCTTTCCTGGTTGTTCACCAAAGTGACCTACTCCTGCACCGCCTGCAGCGCAGTGCAGAAGATACCCCTGCGTCGTGTCCACGCCTTCGAAAGGTTTTTTGATCTCACCGCAGGCCAGCCAGTGCTCATCCAATGCCCGATGTGCCATGAAGGTCTCCAATGCCCTTCCTCGTACCGCTCTCATGCGGGCCACCTCATTGCTATAGACCCCGGCAACCCACCCAAAAACGCCTTCATTCACGCGCT
>DASQFN010000084.1 GCA_035633115.1 Gemmatimonadaceae bacterium
CCTCAAACAGGGGATCATCACCATCAAGTCCACCGCGATCGACGAGGACGCCCTGCTGGAGCTGGCGCTCGATGCCGGCGCCGAAGACGTCCGCAACGTCGGCGAGGTGTTTGAGGTCATCACCACGCCCACCGCGTATCTCAAGGTCAAGGAAACGATCGAGAAGTCCGGCATCCCGATCGAAGCCTCGGAGATCGCCAGCCTTCCCAACAACACGATCCCGCTGGACGCCGGGCAGGCCCAGAAGCTGCTCAAGCTGGTCGAGGCGCTGGAAGACAACGACGACGTACAGACGGTCTCGCACAACGCTGATACGCCGGAGTCCGTGACGGTCTAGCAGCCCGTGGTAAAAGTCGGTTTCTTCGCCGAGCACCTCTTGCCGTGGCGACGAGCCCGCGCTTTAATGAGCTCAGTCAATTCAAGGATGATCCGCATGGCCATGGGCAAACGCAAGGATGTCGAGCAGCCGTTGTTTTTCACCGCCGCCGGGCTGGCGCACTCTCCGGCGCATCCGTTCTATCGGGCGTTGAATCGATTGCTCGACGAGCATTCGTTCGACCGCTTCGTGCAGCGGCGCTGCGAGCAGTTTTATCACCAGACGCTGGGCCGGCCGTCGCTGCCGCCGGGGGTGTACTTCCGCTGCCTGCTGATCGGTTACTTCGAGGGGATCGACTCCGAGCGCGGCATCGCGTGGCGGTCGGCGGATTCGCTGTCGCTGCGGTCGTTTCTGTCGCTGCCGCTGGATGAGAATCCGCCGGACCATTCGACGATCTCGCGGACGCGAAGGTTGATCGATCTGGAGACGCATCACGAGGTGTTCGTGTTCGTGCTGGAACTCCTGGCGGAGAACGATCTGATCGACGGCAAGACGATCGGCGTGGACGCGACCACGCTGGAGGCCAACGCGGCGCTGCGATCGATCGTGCGTCGCGACACGGGCGAATCGTATCAGCAGTTCCTCACGCGCTTGGCGCAGGCCAGCGGGATCGAAACGCCGACCCGCGAGGATCTGGCCAGGCTCGACCGCGACCGCAAAAACAAGGGGTCAAACGACGATTGGCAGCACCCGCACGATCCGGATGCGAAGATCACGAAGATGAAAGACGGGCGCACGCACCTGGCCCACAAGGCCGAGCACGCGGTGGACATGAAAACCGGCGCGATCGTGGGCGTGACGCTGCAAGGGGCCGATCAGGGTGACACCACCACGATCATGGCGACGGTAGTAGAAGCAACCAGTACGCTGCGTGAACTGTCCGACGACCAGGCGACGCAAGAGAAGATCAACGACAAGTGGATGAGCGAGGTCGTGACCGACAAGGGCTACCACAGCAGCCAGACGCTGCTGGACTTATCTGAGATGAACCTGCGCAGCTACGCCAGCGAACCGGACCGCGGCCGCCGCAACTGGAAGGACAAGCCCGACGAGAAACATGCGGTATATGCCAATCGTAGAAGATGCAGGGGACGGCGCGGCCGCCGGCTGATGCGCCGCCGCGGCGAGCTGATCGAACGCTCCTTCGCCCACGCCTACGAAACTGGCGCGATGCGCCGCACGCACCTGCGACGCCACCACAACATCCTCAAACGCCTGCTGGTGCACACCGCCGGCTTCAACTTGGCGCTGTCCATGCGCAAGCTCCACGGCGTGGGCAAACCCAGGCGCCTGCAGGGCCTGTTCTTGTTGATTTGGTCATGGATCGGGACGATCCTGATCGGCGTGGGATTGCGTCGGCGTGATTCAGACGAATCCGAAATCAACTTCGCGCCCCATCCCGGTCTGGCGCTGGCCGCGTGAGCCATGATTCCAAGATGGCTTTCACCACGGGCTGCTAGAGCGTGTTAGGAACTTCCGCTAAGTCCCGACATCAGGTTCGCGAGCATCAGGGACGCGAATGCGACGAGGTGCAGGCCGGCGACGGTTGCGGGTAAACGCTCGTAATCCTTGGCCAGTCGTCGGCATCGCGCCAGCCAGGCAAACGATCGTTCGACGACCCAGCGCCGTGGCAGCAGCACAAATCCACGTTTGGCCTGCGGCAGTTTCACCACGTGCAACTCGATGCCGTGATTCCTGGCGTCTTCCGCCGGCTTCTCGCCGGTGTAACCCTGATCGACGAACGCCAGCTCGACGGACTTGCCCGTCACTTTCTGCACCTGGCGGGCCATCTTCTTCACCTGGGCACGGTCCTGCTCGTCGGCCGGTGTCACGTGCAGTGACAGGAGATGTCCCAGCGTATCGACGCTCAAGTGCACCTTCGAGCCTTTCTTCCGCTTGGCCCCGTCGTAGCCGGCGCGATGACCGCTCTCCGGCGTGCTCTGAAGCGTCCGCGAGTCGAAGATCGTCGCCGACGGATCGGGCCTGCGACCTTGCGCCATTCGCAGCAGCTCCCGCAGGTCGTGCACCATCGCCTCGAACACGCCCGCTTTGATCCACCGCTGCGTCTGCTGATACACGATCTCCCACGGCGGCAGGTCGTTGGCCATGTAGCGCCACGGCGAGCCAGCCCGCACGATCCACCGTAAGGCATTGAACACTTCGCGAAGATCGTGCTCGCGTTGCGGCGCGTCCTCACGCATCAGGATTAGATACGGAGCGACGAAATTCCATTCGTCATCCGTCACGTCACTGGGATAAGGCTTCCTTGCCATCCCGATAGTATTGCCGGTTCACTCGCAAAGTGCATAACACGCTCTAGAGCGGTCCCGGTCCGAGTGAAGACCTCGACGGAGAAGGCTCCGCCGGCCGCGGCGCTGCTGGCTGTCGTCATCTCGGTGATCGATAACGGAAGCGAATTTGCCGAGACGTTGAAGAAGATCCCCCACCCCGACGACCCGCCGTTGTTGGAGGTTGGATTGGCGTTTAGAGTTTCCGCCAAAGCAGTGGCGCCGAATGCGGAAAGAATCGACGCACAGACAAGTGCCCGTAGCATTCTTCCTCCCACGACTGAGTTGAAAAACTGATTGCCCGAACAACGAGTCAAAAATTTAATCAGGCCGAGGGTCGATAGCAAGCAGATTCCGACCACTTTCGATCATTTTGACACGACCATCGTGTCCCGGAATTCTCAGGACCTTGCGTTACACGCGATCGATCTGATTTGGAACCGCCG
>DASQFN010000085.1 GCA_035633115.1 Gemmatimonadaceae bacterium
CAATCAAGATCAACGCCGTCATCGTGCGGGGTCACAACGAAGACGAAGTCGCCGACTTTGCCGCGTTTGCGCGCGAGCATGATGTGAAGATGCGCTTCATTGAATTCATGCCGCTCGATTCCGGTCATGAATGGGCGCGCGAGCAAGTGGTTTCCGGCCGCGAGATTCGTGAACGCATCAACGATCAGTTTCCGCTGGTTCCTGTTGACGCGTATCGAGGGTCCGAAACCTCTTCACGTTATCGTTTCGCCGACGGCGCGCCGGGTGAGATCGGCATCATCGCGCCGGTGACCGAACCTTTCTGCGGCGCCTGCTCGCGAATTCGCCTCACCGCGGACGGACAGATCAGAACCTGTCTCTTCTCGACCATCGAACACTCATTGCGTGATGTTGTTCGCACCGGCGCTACGAGGCCAGAGATTATCGACTTTATTGAGACCGTCGTGATGAAGAAAGAGCCGCGCCACTACATCAACGACCCCGGCTTTGTGGCGCCTTCACGCACGATGAGTTTTATTGGCGGTTGAGCGTGTAGAAAATGACCGTATAATTTCAGCGGTCAGTCCGCAGTCGTTTTGAGAACATTTAGAACGGCGATCCCATTGGTTGCTCTGCCCTTACCAAAAGTGGAAGCAGCCCGTACCCCGCGGAGGTTCACATGTTCAGGACATCTCTTCCCAGGTTGTCCCTCCCGAAAATGTCGTCCGGCCAATAAATCCTTGCACTTATAGTTGATTCTCTTCAATACTGCCGGACGCCTTTGCGAACCTGTTTCTGGCATTTTCTTACTGCAAGTCATGTTCATATTCTCAACCTTCTATGCTTGGAAGATCTGGTTCTCTGGTGAGACGTGCCGCAGACGTTCAAAAGTTATCTTCATGTCCACCGTAGGTGCGTAGAAAAGGTTGCGAAGAGCGTCCACTGCGGGGAGACTTCCGAAAGGCCGCTTGGACCAGTTCCTGCGGCCTTTCTTCTTTGCTAGGCAAACATAGATGCGTCGCAAGCGGCCAGAAAGAGAATCGACGAGCATCTGCAGAGTACTCTCGGTCGGAGCTCTAAATGCAGTATTCAAACGCCGGATAATGTTTTCGGTACGGACAAGAGTCTCCCGCTTCCAAACAATAGCAGCCTGATACGATCGGTAGGCGCTCCAGACGGCGTACCGTAATGGGAACAGGATTAAGCGAATGCGGGATAGAAAAATACTCAACGAAGCATTGAGCCGAGCGCCCCAGGCAGCAGCAGTCTTTCTCGATAGGTATAGCGCGGGTCAGCATGTCGTCTCGCCCTCATTTATCGGGTAGTGATCGAGATCTGTCCGCTGGCTGGCTGGATCTGCGAACTGGTGCGGACCTTGGGAATAGAGATTCAAGTGGCCAGCACGGCCCACGATGCGTGGCGCTGGAAGAATGTCAAAAGAAAGAACGATCGCCAAGATGCGCTGAAGTTGGCGCAGCTTTCGGTGATGAATCAGTTGACGTTGGTGCATGTGCCCGAGCGCGCCGTACGGCAATGGCGGTTGCTGATCCAGTTCCGGCAGCGTCTGGTGGGCCGGCGCACTAAGATCAAGAATCACATACGCGACCTGTTGAGCAGAGCAGGACTGTCGCTGACGCGCGGTCATGGCGCTTGGACCATCAAGGGCCTCGCAGAGCTTGAGGCGCTGGCCCGGCCGCTCGGAGCAGTTGGAGCAGACGAGTTATGGCGCGGCGAGTTAGCCATCGAGTTGCAATCTCTGAAGGAAATTGCAGCCCCAATGCGAGCAGTCGAGCAGAAACTCGATGAGCTGGCCCAGGCAGACAAGAGCGTGCAACTGCTCCAGACGATTCCGGGAGTGGGGCCGAGACTGGCTGAAGCATTGGTCACGCTGATCGACAATCCGCAGAGGTTCAAACGAGGCAAAGAGGTGGGCGCCTACATTGGTATGGTGCCCAAGCAGTTGCAGTCGGGAGAAACCAACAGGCTGGGAAGAATCACGCGTCAAGGGAACAGATTGGTAAGATCGCTGCTGGTGGAAGTCGGCTGGATCGGCCTGCGGTACAACGCTTGGATACGCGCCGTTTACGAACGAGTAAGACGAGGAAGCAAAGCGCGCAAGAAGATCGCGATGGTAGCGGTGGCGCGCCGACTGCTGATCCGCTGCTGGGCCATGCTGCGAGACGGCACGCCCTGGCGGCCCGCACCACATACCGTCTGAGCCGGAAGGTCAGGACGCGGTCAAAAAACGAAAGGCGAGTAATCGCGGAGGTGAGGACCAAAGGGGAACGATAGCCCAGCGTCTATGGTTCCGTGGTCAGGTTTGAGTGGGGAGAGGTGGAGTTCGATACGGATTGAAAGGACGATAGCTCGCCCTGTCCCTGAGCGAAAAGCTCGGTCGGTAGAATGGGCATCGTCGCACCGTTGAATGGGCCCGCGTTCAAAGTCGAAACTGAAAGACTCGCGGCAGCTCGAATAGAAGGGTGAACCAATCAACCGGACCCCGCTTGACACGACCCGGCTTCATAGAAGGGGCCAGGCGCACGAAACCATCTCCGTCAATCGCATTAGTTGTTCGCTCCTCGACTTAATAACAGAAAAGGCTAACGCTCACCAACTGCTAGTGAGGCTGGACATCACCGCGCCTGCAGCATAGGTTAACAGTATGCCGCGAGTGCTTCTGCTTTTGCCAACGACCACGTATCGCACGAAAGCTTTCGTAGAGGAGGCGTTGAAAATGCACGTCGACGTTGTTGCCGCGTCTGAGCAGCCGAGCACTCTTGCTGACAAGAATCCTGAGGGGTTGCTCACGCTCGACTTCGACGAGCCCGGCCGCGCCGCGCGCCAGGTTGAGGAGTTTGCCGCGCAGTTTCCAATCGATGCCGTCATACCCGTCGACGAAGACACCGCCGTCGTTGCGGCGTCTGTCGCCCAAGCGCTGAAGCTGCGGCACAACCCTGTCGAAGCCGCGATCACCGCGAAGAACAAGCATCGCATGCGCGAAGTGCTCAGCCGCGCCGGAGTGCAGGTCCCTCGCTATTGGCACTTTTCTCTTGACGAAGACACGGGCGAGGTTGCCGCTCGCGTGACTTATCCGTGCGTCGTCAAGCCAGTGTTCCTATCGACGAGCCGCGGCGTGATGCGAGCCGACAACGAAGAAGAGTTCGCGGGGGTCGTGCGGCGGCTCGATCGAATCGTCAGTGACCCGAAGGTCGCGCGACGCGGAGGCGCGCTCGCCCGCGAAGCGCTTGTTGAGGAATTCATCCCAGGCTTTGAGGTCGCGGTCGAAGGATTGGTCACCGACGGCGAGTTTCGAATGCTCGCGATCTTCGATAAGCCTGATCCTCTTGACGGTCCGTTCTTCGAGGAGACGATCTACGTGACGCCGTCGCGTCTGGGGCGAGACGTTCAACGGCGGATAGTGGAGACAACTGCTGCGGCGACCCTAGCCATGGGTCTGACGAAAGGTCCCGTGCATGCGGAGCTGCGCGTGAACGAGCGCGGCCCATGGGTGATCGAAGTGGCCGCTCGCGCGATCGGAGGACTGTGCTCGCGCGCGCTGCGATTCGACAGCGGAGTTTCGCTCGAAGAGTTGATCATCCGGCACGCGCTCGGCGAAGACGTGCGGTCTGTAGAGCGCGAGCATCAGGCAGCGGGCGTTATGATGATCCCGATACCTCGCGCGGGAATCTTGAGAGAGGTGCTTGGTGTTGACGCCGCGAAGGCTATGCTAGATGTTGAAGACGTCGTCATCACTGCTCACATCACACAAGAGATTCTGCCGCCGCCTGAGGGAGCGAGCTACCTCGGTTTCATCTTCAGCCGCGCAGATACTCCCGATCAGGTCGAAGCCGCGCTGCGTGAGGCGCACGCGAGGCTTGAGTTCCTAATCGAGTAGATTGCTAAATAATGCGGCTCAGTCCTAGAATTAACGTGAAAATGTACGAACAGGGGAACAGCACGAAATCCATCCTGCTTGTGTCGTGCTACGAGCTGGGCCATCAGCCTGCGGGCATCGCTATGCCGATGGGGTTCTTGCGGCGGGCAGGATACCAAACCGAAGCGATGGACGTTTCGGTTGAAGGATTCGACGCCGAAAAAGTTAAGCGCGCCCGCTTCGTTGGGATATCGGTCCCGATGCACACGGCGCTGCGGCTTGGCCTGCGCGTGGCTGAAGAGATTTGCAAGCTCAACCCGAGCTGCCACATTTGCTTTTATGGTTTGTACGCGTTGCTCAACGCGGATTATCTGCTCAGCACCGTTGCCGACTCGGTAATCGGCGGCGAGTTTGAAGAAGCGCTCGTTCAACTTATTAAAGCCGTCGAGTCCGGAGCGGCGATTGACATCAAGGAAGTGAGCACGCGAAGGCTCCCGTCGAAGCCGGTGCTCGCGCGGCTCAACTTCACTGTGCCCGACCGCAGCGCGCTTGTGCCGCTTGAGCATTACGCCAGGCTCGAATACAAGGGCGAGCAGCGGCTGGTGGGCTATGTCGAAGCAAGCCGCGGGTGCTTGCATCACTGCACGCATTGTCCGATCCCGCCTGTGTACAACGGGCGCTTCTTCGTAGTGCCTAAGGACGTCGTTCTCGAAGACGTTCGCAGGCTCGTGGCTTCGGGCGCGCGGCATATCACATTTGGCGATCCGGATTTTTTGAACGGTCCCGGACATTCGCTTCGCATCACGCACGCGCTGCACGAGGAGTTTCCGCACCTGACCTTTGACTTCACCGCCAAGATCGAGCACATACTCAAGCACCGCGCGCTGGTCCCTGAATTCGCGCGGTCAGGCTGCGTCTTCGTTGTGTCGGCGGTCGAGTCGGTGAGCAACACTGTGCTCGAACATCTCGATAAGGGCCACACGCGAGACAACGTTCTCGAAGCGCTTCGGATACTGCGCAGTGCGGGCGTAGCTATGAGGCCGTCGTTCGTTTCGTTCACCCCGTGGTCCACGATCGACGACTACATAGACATTCTCGAGTTTGTCGAGTCTCAGAGCCTGATAGATCACGTGGACCCTGTACAGTACAGCATTCGCCTGCTTGTTCCGCCGGGCTCGCTGCTGCTGTCGCAGCCAAACACTGATCGGTGGCTGGGACGGCTGGTTCAAGGTTCGTTCACCTACGAGTGGGTGCATCCCGACACGCGCATGGACGAGTTGCACAACCGAGTGAGCGCCCTAGTTGAGCAGGCAGCTAGCAGAAGCGAGGACACGGCTGAGACTTTCTATGCGATCCGCGAACTTGCTTATGCAGCTCGCGGTGATGAGCCGCCCGTTCGAGCCGAGCGTGAGATTCGCCCGTTGAGGTTGCGCCCGCCGCGATTGAGTGAAGCGTGGTTCTGCTGAGCGGAGCCGACGAGGGACCAGTTTGGTCCCCTTGAAAAGAGGGCGGGGATATAGAAGAGAGTGAAGCCCGGTAGATCGGTTCGGAATAATGCTCCGGGCGTGAGCCCGGAG
>DASQFN010000086.1 GCA_035633115.1 Gemmatimonadaceae bacterium
GCACGCGCGCCTTCAGCAGCTCGTGCATCAACTTCATCATCACCTTCGGGTCGTCGTTGACGCCCTTGAGCAACACCGTCTGGCAGCCGAGCGAAACGCCGGCTCTCGACAGGCGATCCAGCGCGGCGACCGCCGCCGGAGTCAGCTCGCTCGGGTGATTGAAGTGAGTGTTCATGAAGATCGGATGGTACTTCTGTACCATCTCGCAGAACTCCGGCGTGATCCGCTCCGGCAGGTGCGAGGTAATGCGGCTTCCGATGCGGATGATCTCGATGTGCGGAATCGCGCGCAGCTGCTGGAAGAGATACTCCAGCCGCCGATCGCTCAGCATCATGGGATCGCCGCCGCTCATGATCACATCGCGAATCTCGGTGTGCTCCCTGAGGTACTGGAACGCCGAGTCGAACTGGTTGAGCGGAATCTTCTCGGGATCGCCGACTTTTCGCCGCCGCGTGCAGAACCGGCAGTACGTCGCGCAAACGGGGCTGACGAGGAAAAGAGCGCGGTCCGGGTACCGGTGAGTGATGTTCGGTACCGGAGAGTCGCCATCCTCGTCGAGCGAGTCGATGACGCCGTCCACGATGTCGAGCTCTTCCACCGTCGGGATGTACTGCTGCCACATCGGATCGCCGACTTCCTTGATGGCATCGAGCGCAGCAGGCGTGATGCGCATCTGGAAGTTGTCGAACGCCGGGCGGAGGGCTTCGACGTCGATCACGTCGCGACCGAATTTCTCCGCCAGCTTGTCAAGGGTAGCGATACTCTCTTCCCTGATGATTTTCTGCCAGTCGCTCATTCTTTTTCTGCTCCCTGGGCGGCCCGCTCTTGAAAAGCGCTGGCCTCATTGAGGAGGGTGGTTCCAAACCCCGTCCGACTGCCGGCGGGATTGGCCGCATTCGCGGCATTTGCATGGTGCGCGCCAGATGGCGCGCCGATGCGGGACTTCATGTCCAGCTCGTTCCCGACAACTGCAATGCGCGCGGCCACAGCTCGGCCGCATTGACCGCCGGATGCTCGAGCGCGATCTCACAGATCGTCCGCACGAGCGCGGCGTAATCCATCCCTGCAACTCCAGCCATTCGCGCCAGTCCGGCTGTTGGCGAGATATCCGGATTCGGATTCACCTCCAGCAGCCACGGCTGTCCCGTACGATCGATTCTGAAATCAGCGCGGCCGTAACCCTTGCCCCCGACGGCGCGCCAGGCGGAGAGAGAGATTCTCTCGAGGTCCCGCGAAAGCGCGCGGGGAAGATCGGCGGGGCACGTCGGCGCAGCTCCGAGGTCCTCGTCGCTCCCCGTGATCCACTTCGACCGATACGAGACGATCTTCCACATTCCCCGCGGCATCTCGCCGAAGTTGATCTCCGCGATGGGAAGCGACTTGTCGCCAACGATCCCGACGTTGACCTCGCGTCCGTCGACGAAGCGCTGGATCAGAACCTCGTCCCAGCGCTCGTGCATCGCCTCGATGCGGCTGGCCAGCGCGCGCGAGCTGCGAACGACCGATTTCTGCTCGATGCCAATCGATGCGTCCTCGGCCGCCGGCTTGCAGATCGCCGGGAAACCGACACTCGTGAAATCCTCGCCGCGGCGCGCCAGCGACCAGCGCGGCACCGGAAGCCCGGCGCTGTCGAGCAGGGTGTTCACGACATTCTTGTGCAGGCAGAGAGCCGTCGTTGCGCTCGAATTTCCCGAGTGCGGAATACCGAACAGCTCGAGCACCGAGATGACCATCGGCTCGAACTCGGCGACGCCGTCGATTCCTTCGCACAGGTTGAAGACGAGATCGAACTTCGCACGTCGCACCCGCTCGACCCAGCGGCCGTCGGGGTTGACGGGAACGCGCACCGCGACGTGGCTCTTGCTCCACGCGGCGATAGCGCCCTCGACCGCCTCGACTGACTCGAGGATCAAGCCGTCGGGGTTCGGTCCAAGTGCGGACATGGCATCGAACAGAATTCCGATTTTCATGTTCGCTTCTCCTCCTCTGCGCGCCAGGGCGGATTCCCTCGCGAGCCAATGCAAATGAGTCTGATCTGCTGCTCAACTCCTCACGCCGCGGCGACTTCGAAAGTGCGCGGCGAGGGATCCCACTATCTGACGATCAAGCGGTCAGTCTGTTGGATACCGATTCTTCGACAGCCGGACCATCTTGGTCGCGTGACCGCGCTGCGCGCGGGCGTGGAGCTGCCTTCGAGACGGTGTGCACTTTCTTGAGCCGGCGGCCGATCGGCACTCCCTGCCGTGTCGCGGCCAGCCTGAGGCAAGATTGAATGAGCTCGTCGTAGCTGATCCCGGCGGCGCGGGCTGCTTTCGGAAAGCATGAATTGTCGGCGGGATCGGGCAGAATTCCGGGAAGCGGATTTACCTCGACCACATTAGGCGCTCCGCCGGCATCGAGCCGGACGTCGATTCGCGACCAGTCGCGGCAGCCGAGCACACGATAAGCGTCGAGCGTGACTCGCTCGATCGCTCGCGTGAGAACCAGGTCGATCTCGGCGGGGCACTCGAACATCTCGAGCGGCCGCTCGGGGCGATCCCAGATCCATTTCGCTTCGAAGCCGTAGATCGGAAGGGCGCCCTCGGGGAGGGCAGCGAAATTCATTCCGACGATCGGCAGAACCTTCGCGGTCTTCCCGTTGCCGAGCACCGCGCAGGTGAACTCCGCGCCGGGAAGATATTCCTCGACGATCACCGGCTGGTCGTAGCTCTCGAGGAGGAATTTCACCTGGGCCTCGAGCTCGTCCGGCGTCCGGCAGAAATTCCGCTCGGTGATTCCCTTCGATGACCCTTCGTGGATGGGCTTGGCGAAGAGGGGAAGCTCGAGCGGCTCCGAGACGCGGGGAAGATCGGTCATCTCCTGAACCACGACGAAGCGCGCGGTGGGAATGTCGTGAGCCGACAGCGCCTCTTTCGTCCGGGCTTTGTCGAGGCAGAGCGAGAGAGTGAGCGGGTCGCTCCCCGAGTAGGGAATGCCGTAGAACTCGCAGATCGCGGGCACGTGTGCCTCGCGATTCACTCCGTTCCTGCCTTCGGCGATGTTGAAGACGATGTCGGGTCTGGCCTGGCGGAGCCGCTCGGGAAAATCTTCGTCGGCTTCGAGGCGGATCACTTCACCGAGGGCGGAGAGCGCTTTCGCCACGGCGTCGATCGTCTCCTTGCTGTCCCACTCGGCGAATTCGTCGGTGGCGGAGAATTCATTTTGCAGACGGGAAAGCTCCCCGTCATCCACCGTGTTCTGGTGGGCGGTCGCCTTGTTGCCGGTGAGAGCGGACTGCTCTGGCTTCTGGTTGTAGGCGAACCCGATTCGAGTCATCGGTCCCTACGAAAACGTGCGCGATGGATTCACAGTGACGAGTATAAAACAAAATGAACACGGCGCAATAATTATTCTGCGATTCAGAAAATTTTTTTCAGAGAAAATTTTTCGAGTTGGAGCCTCGGGGAAAATTGAGTGGGCTCCTTTCAATCGACGTCTCGGAGAATCAGACCTTGTGGTAGCTGATCCGAGCCGCGTCGCAGCGATCCGCCGCCTGATAAATCTCGAAGTCGGAGAAAAATCCTGGCGCTTCTCCCTGTAGAACTCTGAGAATCTCCACCGCGCACCGGCGAATCTCGAGCTCGGCGCCCTCGCTCGTGCGGAGCTCCAGCATCGTTCGCCAGGCGCGGGCGTTTCCAGTCACGACGATCTTCGTCTCGGTTGAATTCGGGAGAACTCCGCGAGCGGCCTCTCTCGCCATCTTCCTCCGGTGAATCTTGTCGCCCACCCAGGCGTAGCGCTGCATCAGAGACTCGACGAGGGCGACGTAGCTCTTCTGGGCAGCCTCCATCTGCTCGCGCCAGCGCGACTCGAGCGCCTCATCGCCGATGATCGCCGGCGGCATGACGAAGTTCGCCTCGGATTCGTCCACGTAGCGCTGCGAGAGCTGGGAGTAAGCGAACCCGGCGCGATGCCGGACGAGCTCATGTGTGAGAGACCGGCTCACTCCCTCCAGGAGGAGCGAGTAGTTCGCGTGCTCGAGCACGCTTCCGTGGCCCTGCTTCTTGATGTTCTCGAGGTATTCGCGAGTCGGCCTGCTGGCCGGATTCTTCTGGCTCATGTAGCAGAGGCGGCCGGCGAATTCGGAGAGCCGCTCTCCGTCGGTGCTCTCGCCGAGCCACTTCACGGGAAGATGATCCGGCTCCGTGAACGATGGACGGGCCAGGACGGTGACGCGGGCCTCGGAGAAGATCACGGCGCGAGAATAACCTGGATTTGCGAGGATGAATGGCAGTCGTCGTGATGAACGCACGCCGGCCGCGCGTGCGCGGTAAGCTATCCGGCTCGGTCGATGAGCGACAGCCGAGGAGTCGCGTACGCGTGATTCGCCGCGATGGCGTCGAGTGCTGCCCTCGCCTCGGCAGGCAGAGGTGGAAGCATGGGGTCGTACTTCACGTCGGTGATCGGCTTCTGTCCCGGCAACGGAATCTTGACCCCGGGATTGAGAATCCCATCGGGGTCGAAACAAACTTTCACCCGATTGAACAGCTCGATCTCCTCCTCGGGCCACGTCTCGACCAGCAGCGGCGCGCGAAGCCGTCCGTCCCCATGCTCTCCCGACAGCGTTCCTCCAAGGCGGCTCGTGAGCATCACGACATCCTCGAGGATTCCCTCTACAGTCGATCTCCAGTCGGGCTTGCTCACGTCGATCAGCGGATTGACGTGAACGTGAGCGTCCCCTGCGTGGCCGAAGATGATGCCCCTCACGCCGCGCGCGTCGAGCGCAGCTCTCACTCCCCGCACGTAATCGCCGAATTTTTCGGGCGGAACGGCACCGTCCTCGATGAACTGCATCGACTTGAGAGCCGGATCGAGCCGCGCGATGATTGGGCTCGCCGCGTGGCGCAGCTCCCAGATGCCGTGCTGCTCTCCGTGAGTGCTGGCAGTCGACACCTGAGTCGATCCCGCCAGACGAAAGATCTCCGCGATCGCTTCGGCCCGCTCGGTCGCCTCCTCCGCCGTCTCGCCCTCTACGCCGGCGAGAAGTACTGCGGCAGTTCCATCCGGCAGCGCCGTGAGCGCGGCGCGAGTCTCCGGAGAAACGTCGTCATCGCGGCCGGCGGCGGCGACATCGAGGAAGGTGCGCTCCAGAAGCTCGCATGCGGCAACGTCCGAGCTGCGTGCCTTCGACGCCGCGACGACGGCACTGTCGAGCGAGTGGAACGCGCCAAGCACTCCACGGGTCGCTCCGGGAGCCCTGGCCAGTAACAGCTCGACTCCGACGACGATCGCCAGCGTCCCTTCGCTCCCGATGAGGAGATCGATGATCTCGCCGCTCTCGGCGTAAGCGCGCAGAGCGTAGCCGGAAGAATCTTTCCGGACACCACGATGCGCGGCGTCGATCATTTTTCGACGAGAGACGATCCGCGGGTGCACTTCCTCGAGAAATCGGCTCACGCCGGCGAGCTCCGGCGGCGGAGCCTCGCCGCGAGTCAGAATCGCGCGCGATCCATCGGCAAAGACGCAGTCGAGCGCCGTGACCCACTGCCGCGTCGATCCGAATCGAAGCGAATGCGCTCCCGATGCGTTGGTGGCCACCATGCCCCCGACGGTGCAGTAGCTGCCGCTCGACGGATCCACCGGGAAGCGGAGTCCGTGCTCTGTCGCAGCGGAGTTCACCGCCGAGCGAAGCGCGCCCGGCCCGACGGCCATTCGGTTTGCGGAAACGTCCACGGGACCTATCGCATTCAGCAGACCGAGATCGACGATGACGCCGGGGCCTACCGCTCCACCTCCCATGCTCGTGCCGGATCCGCGAGGAGTGATCGGAATGCCGCGAGCGCGCGCCCAGTGTACGATCGCGACGACGTCGGCATCGTCGGCAGGGATCGCAACTGCCCTGGGCATGATGCGCTCGATTCCCGCCGCCTCGGAGTAGACTGCGCATGCGGGCGCGTCGTCGCGAAATACGCCGCGAAAATTCGTTGGAGGTACGAGGGGGGACGGTGCGGCTGTCACAGTCCGAGTGCGCTCACCCGAGGTTGGGCCTCGGAGTAATCGTAGAAACCGCGGCCGGATTTCCTGCCGAACATCCCCGCCGTGACCATCCGCTTGAGGAGTGGAGGGGGCGCGTACCTCTTCTCGCGGTACTCGTCGAACATGATCTCGGCGATCCTGTAGGTCGTGTCGAGCCCGACGAAATCGAGAAGGGTGAAGGGTCCCATCGGATGCCCCGCTCCAAGCTGCATCCCCTTGTCGATGTCATCGATCGACGCAATGCCTGCCTCCAGGGCGCGAATCGCGTCGAGCATGTAGGGGACAAGAAGGAGATTGACGACGAAGCCCGAGTTGTCCTTCGCGCGAATCGGCTCCTTTCCGAGCTGCTGCACGAAGGCAAATGCGCTTTCCATCGCCTCATCGCTGGTCGTGATAGTGCGGATCACTTCCACCAGCTTCATCTGGTGGACGGGATTGAAAAAATGAAGTCCGAGCATTTTGTCGGGCCGGCCGCAGGCCGCGGCCATGGCGGCGATCGTGAGACTCGATGTGTTCGACGCGAAGATCGTCTGCGCCGGACAGACAGAGTTCAGCTCCTTCCACAGTGTGTTCTTGAGCTGGAGATCCTCGGAGACCGCCTCGATGACGATCTCGCTCTCGCCGAGCTGCGCGACGTCGGTGGTGCAGGTGATGTTTCCTAGAGCGGCGTCGCGCGCTTCAGGCGTGACCTTGCCTTTCTCGACGCCCCTGGCCAGCGATTTCCCGATCGCCGCCAGTGCCTTTTCGCATAGCGACTCGGACACTTCGCGCATCACGGTTCTGCACCCGGCGAGCGCGGAGACCTGAGCGATACCGCTTCCCATGAGACCGCCGCCCAATACGCCAACCCGCTCGATGCGATTCACCTCAGCCTCCTGGTGCTGCCGAACTCCAGTCGATCCAAAGTCTGCTCCAATGCAAGTTGCACGCGCATAGCCAGCTCTCTATGGCGCTTGGCAACTCCGTATGCAGCCGCCGTACCGACGAGGAGAGGAATCAGCACGAGTCCGCCGACTGCGATGAATGCAACCTCAGCGAGTGTCGCCAGGCTGCCAACCGCGCCGGCGCCCATCACTCCGCCGGCGAACAGTCCGCCGCCGACTTTGAGGCGCGAGTTTCTGCTCTCCGAGAGATCGGCGTCAAGACGCACGAGAACCCGCCCGCCCTCGATTGGAACCACTGTCGCCGCGACCTGGCTCGCCCGACATAGATGGTAGCCGCGGCCGCTGATGTTGAATCCCCGCTGAAGCACTCCAAGCCATCCCGGCCTCGGCTCCCATGTGACCCGGTCAGGAAATCGGCGCTGCACCTGCATGCACTCGTCGCGCTGCATCCAGCTGTCGAGCGACGCGAGAACCTCCGCTGGCGTGCCGCGCACAGCACGCGACGCGGTGGTAACGGCTGGTCCGGTGATGCTCGAGAGAAGCGCCTGATCCTCCGGCACGGCGATACGCGAGCGCTCTTCCGCCAGGGCCTGAGTGAGCGTCGTGGAGCTGATTCCGACTTCCTTGCCGATCTCGATGAGCTGCGATTCGCTGAGGTTCTCCTCGCCGTCGTCGCTGCCGCTCGTTGCCTGGAGCTCAGCCGCGCGCGCGAGCACCCGCTCGATCGTCACGCGGTCGAGCGGGACCTGCCTTACCGGAAGCTGGGAGGGATCGTCGGCCATGTCTGGTAAGATAAACGCGCACCATGGGACTAGCGTCGATCCAATCCAAGCATCTGTGAGCTGGCCACAGAAACACAGAAACACAGAAAAAGTGCGTGATCATGGGAACAGCACCCGATTTCCGAAATCCTGCGTGGCCGTCGCGTTGTAGTTCCACCAAGAAAATAGAGACCTTCAGTGGCGAAGGTCTCTGAGTGGTGCCGAGGTGGCTGGGTGTCTTCTGTGCTTCTGTGGTTCTGTGGCCAGCTCACAGGTCCACGGACGCCGACGACGCTGCCCCGGCCTGGGAATCAGATACCTCCAAGGACAACGTCCAGCTGTCTCTGGATCGCGTCGCGGATTGGCTCGGGCAATGGGAACACGGTAGCAAGCGTTCCCGCATTCCGATTGGCCGATTGCACGTAGTACCGTGCGTACCCGTTCGCGAGCTCTGGCGCGATTTTCTGCAGCAGCATTGCACCGGCCCGTACCGCTCCGTTCGCGATGTAACGATCCGCGACACCCAGCCGCCGGTCGGTTGGAGTGACGTTGTCGTTGACCGCAGTCCCGACGAGAGAGCTCACGACCTCGTGGGCCAGAACGTAGATCGCTTCGTTCGCGTCTGACGACCGCTGCGGGAACGTGATGGCCGTCGCATTCTGTCGCTTTCCGGCAGACAGCGTTCTTCCCTCGCCGTTGAGCGGAAGCGAGAGGTAGATCTCGCCGGCTGTCTGACTCGTGTTGGTCAGAAAATTCTGGAAGCGGGCACGATACGTGTTCTGCCAGAGACTGCTGACCGCTGTGAAAACGGCGCCCAGCTCACGCTGCTGCTGGTCCCAGTAGCTCCGATAGAACCTGCTGTCTTCGTCGCGCAGGGACTGGACGAAGAGCCGGGCCCAGTCACGGTCTGCGGCATTCGGAAAGTAGCCGGCGAGAAGAGCGATCGTCTCCATTGTCTCCCGGTCCGAAGCGGCTCGCGGATTACCGTCGGCTCGATGAAACACATCCACGGCGCGCGCGATGTCATCGAACGAATCGAAATACAGCGCGAGGAACTGCGCGTTGACGAGACCTGAGTTGATCGACATGCGGCTTTTCAGTCGCGCGTTATTGGCGTCGAGCTGCGTCACGATGTTCGACCGGCTCTTGAGCGCGGCCATCTGCGTACGATAGCCACGCCGGAAATAGGGAACGAGCGTGGTATCGTCCGTGATCATCGCAAAACCGTGCAGCCAGAGGTCGAGGTGCTCGCGCGTCTTGATCGCCCACGGCTCTGCGGGATTCACCGGGTTCTGCCCCACGCCTCCGGACGTCGTGGGATCGCCCGTTGTCGTCCCCGCTGTAGCGCAGCCGGCGATCAGCGCAACAATCGCCAGCGAGGTCACGATCCAGCCTTTTGATCTCTGCATTGATGTTGTCTCCGGTTATCTCGCGTGCGCGGCGCTTGCGCCCGCTGTCCCGCGAGGTCTACGCTGTCGCTTCGACTACGAGCGCGATTCCCTGGCCGCCGCCGATGCAGGCGCTGCCAAGTCCATAGCGCTTTCCCTGAGAGCGAAGCGTATGCAGTAGATGGGCCGTGATCCTCGCTCCGGAC
Source organism: Gemmatimonadaceae bacterium (assembly GCA_035633115.1). Taxonomy (NCBI): domain Bacteria; kingdom Pseudomonadati; phylum Gemmatimonadota; class Gemmatimonadia; order Gemmatimonadales; family Gemmatimonadaceae; species Gemmatimonadaceae bacterium. The sequence goes on from DASQFN010000086.1 coordinate 9,255, forward strand.
GCGGCAAGCGGGTGGCTGAGGGCTATCGCGCCCCCCGCGGTGTTGAGCTTTTCGCGCGGAATCCGCAGCTCGCGCTCCACGGCGCAGGCCTGGGGCGCAAAAGCCTCGTTCACCTCAACGAGATCCATGTCGTCCAGCGTGAGGCCCGCACGCGACAGGGCGATCTTCGCTGCCGGAACGGGCCCAATCCCCATCACGGCCGGGTCGACTCCGGCGATACCCCACGAGACGAGACGGCCGAGCGTCTTGAGCTCCCGCTCCTTCACGAACTTCTCGCCCGCGACGATCATCGCACCTGCGCCGTCGCCGATTCCCGATGCGTTCCCGGCGGTTACCACGCCCGTGTCACGGAAGACCGGCTTGAGGCGACCCAATCCCTCGAGCGACGTGTCCGGACGCATGTGCTCATCGCGCGCGAAGATCTCCATTTTCCGAGTCTTCGAATTCCTCACGTCGATCGGGACCACCTCGTCGGCAAATGCGCCACTGGCCCAGGCTTCGCCGGCCAGCTGCTGTGATCGCAGCGCGAATTCGTCGACGCATTCACGCGACAGCTCGTACCGCTCAGCGAGATTCTCGGCGGTCTCTCCCATGGCAAGATTCACGTACGTATCGCGCAGGGCTTCCCAGAGCGAATCCTCGAGTGGAGCAGACTTGCCGAGCGGAACTCCCCAGCGGATGCCCCGAATGACGTGTGGCGCCTGCGACATCGAGTCCGCGCCACCAACCAGACATACTCGCGCATCCCCGAGAAGAATGTCTTCTGCTCCGTTCACGACCGCCTGAAACCCGGATCCGCAGAGGCGGTTGACCGTAAGCGCGGGCGTTTCCGTGCGGCAGCCGGATTTCAGTGAGACGTGCCGCGAGAAGTAGATCGAGTCGGCCGCGGTGTAGAGGACGTTGCCGAATGTCGTGGAGTCCACATCGGCTGCGTCGATTCCTGCGCGCTCGATCGCTGCTCGCGCTGCGTGCGCAGTGAATTCAACCACGGGGACGTCGCGAAGACTGCCGCCGTACGTCCCGAAGGGAGTGCGCACGGCGGAGAGGAAGAAAATGTCCCGGCCGGAGTTCTGTGTCGTCATGGTAGTGCTCGAAGCGGCGCGGCGGTCAGTCGCTCCGGTGCGCTAAGCGACGCTTCGTCCGCAGGTGACGCAAAACTTCCAGCCCTTCTCGAGCTCGCCCCCGCAGGCGGGGCAACGAGAAACCGAAAGATTGTTTCCGCAGCTCGGGCAGTAGATCACGGTGCGTCCCTCGGGAAGCGTTCCCCCGCAGAAAGGGCAGCCCTCGGGCACCGCGACGTCGCCAAGCGACGGGATTCCGGCAGGGGCCTGACCTGTTTCGCCGGCGTCGGCTGCGAGCGGTGCGGCGGAAAGCGGAAATGTTGCGCTGAACCCCGCGGGCGTTGGCGTTCCCGATACTGCCGCGCCCGACGCAACAGCTCCAACAGCCGGAGCCGCGACGCTCGGCGCCGGCGGTGACGGCCGGGCCGGCGCTGCCGAACCTGTCGCTGTCGCAGCTACTGGAGTCTCGGCCGTCGGCACGGTGAGCGCTCGAATACGCCTCAGCGCTTCGGGGGCGAGAGAGACTTTCGCTCCGGCAAATTCGCGAAACGCGCCGGTGTCGAAATGAGGCGATGCGAGCTCGGTCTCGAGCTTGTCACGCATCTCCGGGTCGGCCTGCAGATAGTCGCGCTCGCCCGACAACAGACGCGTGACCGCTATCTCGTAATCCTGATTCGTCTCGATTCCCAGCTCACGCCGATGATGGCGGTAGGGGATGAGCGTCTCGTAAAGCTCCTGAACGGTAAAGGGAAGTGTCAGGTATTCGGGGTGTCGGTGGCGAATGTTGCTCACCAGCCGATGGAAAACGCGATCTAGGTCGTCCATGCTCTCGGGCTCGGCTTGAATGTTCCGGCTTCAGGAAAGGGAGCAGTCTCGCGCAGCGCCTTTTTCTTGATTTGCTGCGACTCCATCCACCCGTTGAACCCGGAGACTCGAAGTCCCCCGGAGCTCGTCTGAGTCGCCGCCGCGCGCATTGCGATGTAATTGGCGTATTCGTTCTGCGGCTGGCCGGCATGGCCCCGCACCCACTGCCACTGACACTCGTGAGCGCTCACGAGGTCCACGGCTTCACGCCACAATTCGAGGTTTTCGATAGCGCCACCCTTGCGCCGCCATCCGCGCGCAATCCATCCGGGCACCCAGAGACTCATTCCTTCGACGATGTACTTGGAGTCGCTGGTGAAGACGACGCGAAACGGCTTGTTGCGCTTGCTCAGCTCGCGAAAGGGCTCGATCACGGAGCGGAGCGCCATGCGGTTGTTCGTTGTGACCGGCTCCGACATCCAATAGTCCCAGCGGCGCAGCTCGCCCGACGCGGGATGAATCCACTCGATCAATCCGCCCGCGCCGCCGGGATTGCTGCCCTCGCGTCCGTTCCCGATGCACGATTCGTCGGCGTAAATGGCAACCAGTGCCGGCTCCGTCATCGAACCACCTCGATCCGCTCCATCTCGTCCAGATACAGCGTCATTTCCTCGCCCGTTGTCGGGTGGATGGAGTCCATTGCCTCGCGTGAGCCCTCGCTCCACAGCCGCTTGGGAATCACAACGTACTCGGTGCCACGACGAAACACGGAGATGCGCCTGCCGTGCGTGATCGCGCCCTCGAGCGCGTCGTACTGCCTGTGGGTCAGTTGCTTCATGTCTTCTCCGACAGCCAATCCCGCGCCACACGAGTCAGCACACTGGTTGCCTTCTCGATCTCTTCGATGGGAACGAACTCCTCCGCGGCGTGCGCCAGACTGATGTCACCGGGCCCGAAGCAGATCGCCGGAATGCCCGCGGCATTCAGTATCGCCGCATCGGTCCACGCGCTCATTCCCTCGATGCGTGACTCCAAGCCTTCCGCCTCCACCGCGCGCCTGAGGAGCGCTACTACCGGCGCGTCGACGCTGACATCACTCGGCAATTGCGCTTCAATCAATCTAACCGCCGCGCGAAGGTCCGGTCGCTTCGCTCGCACTCGCTCGCACGCGGCACCCAGCTCAGCGAGTACATCGTCGTCTGTTTCACCGGGTAGCGTGCGGCGCTCGATCACCACGACGCAACGCTCCGGGTAAGTGGAGAGACCGCTGCCGCCCTCGATGGACGAAGCATGCAGCGAGCCTCTGCCGAGTAGCGGATGCGTGGTTCGGGGAAGCACCGTCGCCTCGACTTCGTCGAGCTCCGCCAGAACGAGGGCCGCGTGGCGTATCGCGTCCACTCCGATGTCGTATCGGCTTCCATGTGCCGCCCGGCCTGTGAGCTCGAGCTCTGCCCACACGAATCCGCGATGTGCTGGACAGATCGCCAGCCTCGTCGGCTCCGTGAGAATGGCCAGCTCCGCTCTCACGCCGCTCTCGACGAGCCGCCGCATGCCGAGACTCGCGTACTCCTCGTCGGCGACTGCGGCGATCAGGATCTGGCGATTGGGCGCTTCGCCAGCCTCGTCCAGTGCGAGCGTGGCAGCGGCACACATCGCGGATATCCCAGCTTTCATGTCGGCAGAGCCGCGCCCGAAGATTCGACCTTCATGTATATCACCGTCGAACGGAGCGTGTGTCATCCCGTCGACGCCCACGACATCGAGATGCCCCGCGAACATCATTGCCGGCGTGCCCGGACGTCCTACTCTCGCGATGAGATTGGGTCGTCCCGGAGCGGCTTCGGGCAGCTCGACAGAGAAGCCCCAATCGCCAAGGATGTCCGCGAGCTTACGCGCTATCGCGGATTCCCCGGGTGCGCCGGGGACGAGTGAAGGATTTCGCGAGTCAATGCGGGTGAGCGCCTGCGTGAGCGCCACCGGATCGGCGCGCGGCACGCCTGTCGAGCCGGCGCCCTTCGCGCGGGACACCCGGCGCTACCTGCGCTTCGCCTTTTTGGAGGCGCTCTTTTTTGCGGCCGGCTTCTTCTTCGGCGAAGTTTTCGAAGCTGTCCTTCCAGGAGCCGCCTTCTTCGCGGCCGGTTTCTTTGCGGCCGGTTTCTTTGCGGCCGGTTTCCTTGCGGCCGGTTTCCTTGCGGCGCCTTTCGGTTTCGCCGCTGACTTCTTTGATGCAGGTTTCGACGCGACACGAGCTGGGGCGTGCGGCGGCTTATGTGCCACTTTTGGCGTTGGGCGGTATGAGGCCGGGGCGCTCCTGGCAGCAGGCTGGAGGGAGGACTTTGCCGGCGGATGGACCGCGGCCGCCGGCTTTCGCTTCGGCATCGCGGATTCGACTTCCCGAATCAGCTTATCGGCTTCCTCCTGCGTCATCTGCCCGCGGCGTACCATATACTGTACGAGATCGCGTGCGCTCTCGATCACGAATCCACTGAGTCCGGCTGCGGCATTGATGACATCCTTCATCGCAGCTGCCATTTTGCTGCCGGCCTCGAGACTGATCTCGTGAGCTTTGGCAGCCATTTCGGCGACAGTGTCCTTTACGTCGGCTCCGCGATGCCCGGGGCTTCGCCTTGGCGGGACCGGCGGGGTTACGGGCGCTGCTGGGGCTCCGGCGGCGGGAGTTGGCTCGGACGCTTTTTGTGTCTCAGCCATTACACACTCCTAATGGTATGCGGTCGGCGAACCAGCGACGAACGATGACGCCATTGGCGCACTAGGACGCCCTTAGGCGACCGTGGGCGGGAACGGCGCTAAGTATATGATTTTCCGTAACTAAAGCAAGTAAGGGAGGCGTGGGAACTGACGTGTGGCCTTCTTGCCTATTTCATCCAAATATAACGCCAGTAACCGACCATGAATACGACATCATAATGAGACGTCCGCTCAATGGCCTACGGGTCCTCGACTTGTCCCGAGTCCTCGCCGGCCCGCTCTGCACCATGACCCTCGGCGATATGGGCGCGAACGTCATCAAGATCGAGAAACCGGGCACCGGAGACGCGACACGCGGGTGGGGGCCGCCCTTCGACGACCGTGGCGAGAGCGCCTATTACCTCTCCGTCAACCGAAACAAGATGAGCGCGGCGGCCGATCTCGACGCTCCCGCCGATCGCGAAATGGTCTTCGATCTCATCAGCGAGGCCGACGTAGTGGTCGACAACTTTCGCCCGGGCGCGCTCGAGCGCCGGGGCATCTTCCCCGAACAACTGCTCCCAAAGCATGAGAAGCTCATCTGGTGCACGATCTCCGGGTTCGGGCCCGGGAGCGACAGGGCGGGATACGATCTCGTCGTCCAGGCTGAAAGTGGGTGGATGTCCATCACGGGAGACCCCGATGGCGAGCCAACGCGGGTGGGGGTTGCGCTCGCCGACATCATCGCCGGCAAGGACGCGGCGATCGCGATTCTCGCCGCTCTGGCGTGCCGCGCGAGAGACACAGTCGACCGACGCATTTTCATCTCGCTCGCACACAGCGCGACAGCGGCGCTGATCAACGTCGCACAGAACTCCCTCGTGACCGGCAAGGATGCGACGCGGTGGGGAAACCAGCATCCCAACCTCGTTCCGTATCAGCCATTCCGCGCTGCTGATCGCTCGCTGATTATCGCCGTCGGCACAGACGCTCAATGGAGTGAATGCGCCACTGCCCTCGGCCTCGATGACCTTGCGAGCGATCCGGCGCTCAGAACCAACGCCGGCCGAATCACTGCGCGGCGCAGAATAGTCGACGCGATGTCGAATCGCCTCGCCGAGCGACCCGCGGGCGAATGGATGACGCTGCTGGGTGGACGAGGCGTCCCGTGCGGGCTCGTCAATTCTGTACTCGAGGCGCTCTCGCTCGTGGAAGCATCGCCGCTTAGCGGAATCGCCCCGAGTGTGCCCGGCGACGTGCGGCTTCCTCCTCCGCGACTGAATGAGCACGGAGCGCAGATACGCCGGCACGGGTGGAGTGTGTTCGAAACATGACTTCGCAGACCTATCCGCCGGATGCCTGACACGTTACACTAGCGTTGTGACCACGCTGGAACCGGGAACTCCTCCCGTTGACCAGGTCGATGCCGACCAGGAGATAATCGGCCGGGTGCTCGCCGGCTCCAAGGACGCATTTGGGATTCTGATCGCGCGCTACAGCGATCCGCTCTACCGGCACGCGCTCGGCATGACGGGAAGTCCTGACGTCGCCGAAGACATTCTTCAGGCCTCTTTCATCAAGGCCTACCAGCACCTCAGCGAAGTGCGCGGCCGATTCGATGCGTGGGTGTTTCGAATCGTCGCCAACTCCTGCAAGGACTGGCTCAAGAACATCCGGCGGACCCACCTCAGCTACGATGAGGACGATCAGCCTTCCGCATATTCGACGCCGGAAGAGGAGATGGATCGGAACGAGCTCAGGACCGATCTCGAGAACGCTCTACAACGTCTGCCTCCCTCACTTCGTGAGGCCTTCGTAATGAAGCACGTCGAGGGACGCTCGTACGAGGAGATGGCGGTATTGCTCGAGACGACCGTAGGCGCGCTCAAGATGCGCGTGCATCGTGCTCGCGAGGCACTTCAAGCTTTGCTGGAGGAGAAGTACGCATGAGCGCTGATAACCCGGGCGCCACGCCCGAGAAGAAGGAACATCGGAGGACCCCTCCGGCCACTCCAGCCGTCCAGGCGTGGCTCGACGGTGAGGCGGGCAGAGATGGGCTGGCGAGCGCCGACGAGCAGGAAACGGCGGCTTTCTGGACGAAGGTCAACGACGAGGCGGAGCTGCTGCGGCGCCGAAAGACCCCCATTCACGTCCAGCAGAAGATTCTCGGCTCCCTGCCGGCCGAGCCCGCAAAACCGCCGGCTCGCGCGGGGTCGGGCTCGGTGATTCTCACCCCGACTGTTGCGATCGCGCTGGGCGCGGTACTCGTCGCTCTCGGAGCCGCGATTGGAGTTTTGTTCATTGCCCCCTGACGGCGGGCGGCTTGTTTCGCCAGTTTCCTGCCCCGACTTGTGTTTGCCGTCAGCGGCCTGCGGTTTGCACTCGTTATTGCGTTCAGGACGGCCACTCAGCTTACCTCGATGGAGGAGACAATGAAGCTCAGGATTCTGGTTGTAACCGCCGGTTGCCTGCTGCTACCGGTGATGGCAGCTGCCCAGGACACGACCACCACGAAAACCGACACAACCACGGTAATAAAACAGCTCGACGCAAACCAAGCTCCGCCCACCACCATCGATACCAGCGGGCCGGACACGCCCACCGGTACTGAATGCCCGAAAGGCTGCCCGACTTCCAAAGGCGCCGCGGGTCTGACCGGAGTTCAGTTCCTCGCTCTGCAGCAGGAGCTGAGAGATCGTGGCTGCGGCGTCAGAGGCGTCACCGGCCGGCTCGACGGACAGACTCGATCTGCGATACGCACATGCGCACAACGTCTCAACGTCGCGAACAACGCGCGCGCTGTGCTCATCGCGATGAATATCGGGTTCGGCGACACAGACATCCCGGCGACAGAGTAACGAAGCGCTAAATCCGGAGCTCGAGCTGATCTGAGGGGACTGCCTCCAGAACATCGGAGGCGTCCCCTTCGTCATCTTCGACGCGCGACGACGCGGGGAGCCCGTACTTCGCGCAAAGGTTTCCGAAGAAAACCGAAAGTCCCGCGCGGTAGCGGTCGCCCGCCTGATACCCGTAGGCGTACGTATTCCGGTATCGCTCGGCGAGGTGCGGAAATTCCTGCTCGATAAAGGGCAGGTAGCGCTTTCTCGCCGCCGACTGAAGTCGCAGCGCGCACGCACCGACGTACGTCGCGCCCGCCTCTGCGACTCGCTTCACTAGAGCCTCCAGATCCGAAGGGTTGTCAGTGATTCCCGGAAGAACCGGCATGCAGTTGATGCCTGTGTCGATTCCGGCTTCGCGCAAGCGCGCGAGCGCACGCAAGCGTGCTTCAGGTGTCGGTGCGCGCGGCTCGAGCCGACGCGCGAGGTCGCGGTTCAGGGTGATGAGCGAGATGTGAACGCTCAGGTCCGAGATCCTTGCTATGCGCGAAAGGACGTCGATGTCCCGAGTGATCAAGGGGCTCTTCGAGATTATTACGACCGTCAGCCCCGGATGCTCGGCGAGCACCTCGAGAATTCTTCGCGTTACACGGAAGCGCCGTTCCGCCGGCTGGTAAGGATCCGTTGCCGTGCCAATGATGATCGCTTCGCCATCGAGGAGAGCGAGATGCTTGTCGCTTCCATGTCGCAGCGTTCGGCTGAGAATTTCCGGAGCGTTGTGCTTTACGAAGATGTTGCGCTCGAACGCGAGCCATGGCGGGAGCTCGGCGAACGCTTCGCCGAGCGCGGCGCCCATCCTGTCGTCGTCGGCAGCGCGCTCCATCACGTAGCGGTGTGCGTAACGGGCGTAGCAATACGCGCATCCGAAAGCGCAGCCTACGTACGGGTTGATGGACCAATAACCCATGCCGGTGACCTCCGGCCCGTTGAGAATGCTCTTCGCCGGTGATCCATAGTATCTGATGTCCTTCTGCACGCCGACCACCGGGAGAAGGCGCGCGTCTCTCTCGAACGCGTCACCGAACAGTCCGGCCTGTGCGAGCCGCCGCCCCCTGGTCGCCTTCTTTCGCCGCCCCGCCATACCCGAATATAACCCGAAACCAATCCAAGACGCGAGGGATGAAGCTATTTTCCCCGCGTGACTGAGCTTTTATCGGACATCGCAATACAGCGAGAGCTGGGATCTCTGAGCGGCTGGGCACGGCGGGGCGGTGCCATCGTCAAGACTTACCAGTTCAAGACTTTCCCCGAGGGTATCGCTTTCATCGGGCGGGTGGCTGATCAGGCCGAAGCGGCGAACCACCACCCGGACATCGACATTCGCTACACGAAGATCATCTGCTCGCTGAGCACACACGACTCAGGCGGAGTCACGCAGAAGGATTTGGATCTTGCGCGGTCGATGGACTCAGTACTAGAGGACAACTGAGAAAAGCTTCGCCACAGAGACTCAGAGCACTCAGAGAAAGCTTTTTGGGGGAACTGTTCACGCCGCTCGGGACTCAATCGCGACACTGAGTTCAATCCAAAGAAAAGAAGAACGCCGCCATCGATGCTGATGCGGCGTTCCGTCTTTCTCTGTGTTCTCTGTGTCTCTGTGGCAAGGCTTTTCTGTTTCTAGCTCCTTCTTCCTCCGAGTACTCTCAGAATTCCAAGGAAGAGGTTGAGCAGATCGAGGTAGATCTGCACTGCGGCGCCAACGTACTCATCCGGTCCGTAAACATTGCGGATGCGCCACGTATCGAAGACCAGGAGTCCGCTGAATACCAGGACAGTGATGCCCGCAAGCCACAGGTCCATCGCCGGATTGCGGAAGAAAAGATTCAGCAGCGACGTGCCGATCAGCACCCAGAGCCCCACCATGAAGAAGCTTCCCCACGCGCTGAAGTCGCGACGCGAGATGAACGCGTAAGCGGTGAGCGTGCCGAAGGCGCCGATCGTGAGCATCGCTGCCTGGGTGATGAGGCCCGGCTGCGTGCGCCCATACACATAAAGAATCGGCGAGATGTAGACTCCGGCTACCACAGTGAAGAGAAGCACGAAGCCGATGTTGGCCGGAAATACTTTCTGGACCATCATTGCGCCGATGAGGGGCGCGATGAAGCAGGCCAGCGATATCCACGGATGTGCGGCAACCGCTTGCAGCAGGGCGGGCTGTGACAGAGCGAAGGTCGCGCTGGCGATCGTTGCGAGAACGCCGACGAAAACGAGTGCGTACGTTCTGCGGACGAGCGTTGCGCGCTCGGCCCCTGTGCGTACGAGAACCCCCGCGGGGAATGAAACTCCCATCTGATGGCTCCGATTTTGAAATGACTGGCGCGGCTCGATTTCCGTGCGCCTCATACTACACCGAAGCACTCGGAGAGGTCTAGCTACTCGGTCTAATCCGGTTTCCGCAGAGCGGTAGTACCGTCCCGAGGAGTCCTTCCGGCAATAGCGCCCGCCTGAATCCGCTGGATCATGGCCGGCAAGTCGCTGATCTGATGGAGATACAGAGTCGGCCTGTACGGGGCGAGCTGATGCCTGGTGAATGGGCCCCACAACGCCGCAATCGTTGTCACGCCGGCGGCGTTACCGGACGCGATGTCATGCGGAGAGTCGCCCACGAATACTGCTTCGTGGGGCTCGTACCCCAGCTCGTCGAGCGCCATTCGCACCGGAAAAGGATCCGGCTTGTGGATGGCGCACGAGTCACAGCCGATGGTAGTCGTCATGTACACGTCGATGCCGGTGTGACGAAGTCCGCGCTCCATCATCTCGTTGCTCTTGCTTGTCACAACGCCGATCGGATGCCCCCAGTTGTAAAGCTGCTCCAGTGTTTCGATCACCCCGTCGTACGGCGTTGTGAGATGATCGTGGTGCTCGCGCTGATAGCTGCGGTATCGGTTCACGAGCGACGCAGCATCCTCGTCCGAATCCACGAACGGCCTCAGCTGCTCGGCCAGCGGAGTTCCAATCCCGGCGATCCATTCCTCCTCGGTGGGTGCGCGTCCTTCACGCTCCGCGAAAGTGTGTTTCACCGAGGCGAGCAGAAGTCCGATGGAGTCGATGAGCGTTCCATCGAGGTCGAACAGCACGGCATAGCGGCGGTCAGCTGTCATTCAGGCAACCTAACTGTCGAGCAATTCCGGCAGGAGTGGCGACGCCCACCACCCCCCACGATATTAGGAAGACTATGGCCACCGTCCGTCCCGCACTTCATACGAACACCCCGCGCCCGGCGTTCGCACGCCTTCTCGAGGAAACCGGCACTGTAGACCAGGTCGGAATCGAGGAGCGCGTCGCTAAGTTCGCCACGCGCAGCATCAAGAAAAAATCCAAGGTGTGGGGACTGACCACCGCCGTATCGATGGTGGATCTGACGACGCTCGAAGGGAAGGACACGCCCGGCAAGGTGCGTTCCCTGTGCCAGAAGGCGCGCCGTCCCAGCGACGACCCCGAAGTGCCGCCCGTAGCGGCGGTCTGTATCTATCCATTTCTGGTCAAGCACGCTCGCAAATGGCTGGCCGACACGCCGATAAAAGTCGCATCCGTTGCAACATCGTTTCCTTCGGGCCAGAGTCCTCTGCGGCTGCGCCTGGCCGAAGTGAAGCAGGCAGTGAGCGACGGCGCAGATGAAGTGGACATGGTGATAAACCGCGGGCTGTTCCTCGCCGGAGAATTCAATGCCGTGCAGGACGAGATCGCGGCGGTGGTCGAAGCGTGCGGCGACGCAACCCTCAAAGTCATACTCGAGGTCAGCGAGCTCGAGAGCTATGACAACATCCGCGCTGCGTCGTTCATCGCCATGCGTGTGATTCGTGAGGGCGATTTTATCAAGACGAGCACGGGTAAGGCGTCCGGTGCCGCGACGCTGGCCAATACGCAGGTCATGATCGAGGCTATTCGCGATCACTATCTCGCGACAGGCGTGGCGATCGGAATGAAGCCGGCCGGCGGCATCCGCAATGCCAAGCAGGCGCTTCACTATCTGGTCGCCGTGAAAGAGACACTTGGCGACACCTGGCTGAACTCCAGCCGGTATCGCTTTGGCGCGAGCTCGCTGCTCAACGACCTGCTGCGGCAGATCGCGAAGGAAAAAACGGGAGCATACCAGGCGCCGTACTACTTCACTGAAGCGGCGGAGAGTTACTGATGCCAACTGACAAAACCAAAACTCGCTCTCGGCTTTCCGCTGAAGCGAAACGCGGCGGAGCGACGGCTGGAAATGGCGCGGGCGGGATCCGCAGCCCGCTTATCGCCTCAGGCCGCGTTGGCTCCGTCCCTCAGCTCATCTTCGGAGATCTCTGGGAGTACGACCCCGCACCCGAGTCTGCCGATCCGAAAATCAAGCCTCGCTACGATTTGTTCATCGGCGGCAAATTCGTCGCGCCCAAGTCCGGCAGGTATTTCGACTCGATTGATCCCGCGACCGAGAAAGTTCTCTCGAGCGTACCGATGGCAAATGGGGACGACGTGGACGCGGCGTATCAGGCGGCGCAGAAAGCGTACGACTCGGTGTGGCGGAAGATGCCGGGACGCGAGCGCGGGAAGTACATCTATAGAATTGCGCGTCTGATTCAGGATCGCGCGCGCGAGTTTGCTGTTGCCGAAACGATGGACGGTGGGAAGCCGATCAAGGAGTCGCGCGACTTCGACGTCCCCATGGCGGCCGCTCATTTCTTCTATCACGCGGGATGGGCGGACAAGCTTCAGTACGCGATTCCCGGCGCCGCCGCGCACCCACTCGGCGTGGTCGGCCAGGTGATTCCGTGGAACTTCCCGCTGTTGATGCTCGCGTGGAAGATTGCGCCCGCTCTGGCGACGGGAAACTGCGTCGTGCTCAAGCCCGCCGAAACCACGTCGGTCACGGCGTTCAAGTTCGCGGAGCTTTTGCAAGAGGCCGATCTGCCCCCGGGGGTCGTGAACTTCGTCAGCGGCGCCGGCGAGACGGGCGCGGCGGTGATGGCGCATCCGCTTGCCGCGAAAGTTGCCTTCACCGGCTCGACCGAAGTCGGCAAGCGCATCATGCGGCAGGTCGCGGGTACGGACAAGAAGATGACAATGGAGCTTGGCGGGAAGGCTGCCAACATTGTCTTCGACGACTCGCCCGTCGATCAGGCGGTTGAAGGAGTAGTGAACGGAATCTTCTTCAATCAGGGTCACGTTTGCTGCGCGGGGTCGCGCCTTCTCGTGCAGGAATCGCTGTACGAAGTGTTCGTGAAAAAGCTCAAGGACCGCATCGATGTTCTGCGCGTCGGGAATCCGCTCGACAAGAACACCGACATCGGCGCGATCAACTCGCGCCAGCAGCTCGACAAGATCACCGAGCTCGTGGAGTGCGGAGTGACCGAGGGTGCGTCGATGTATCAGCCGTCGGCATGCCGTCTGCCGACCGCAGGATTCTGGTTCAAGCCGACCGTGTTCACTGGTGTGACCCAGAGCCATCGCATCGCGCAGGAGGAGATCTTCGGCCCCGTTTTGAGCGTGCTGACATTCCGAACCCTTGAGGAAGCCGTCGAGAAAGCGAACAACACGATGTACGGGCTGTCTGCCGGTGTGTGGACCGACAAGGGCTCGCGCATTCTCAAGATGAGCACCGAGCTCAAGGCCGGTGTGGTGTGGGCGAACACATTCAACAAGTTCGATCCTTCGTCGCCGTTCGGCGGGTACAAGGAGAGCGGGTTCGGGCGTGAGGGTGGTCGCCAGGGACTGCTCGATTACGTGAAGCTCACATGAATCGACTGCCGATAACCAAGACGCCCAAGGTTTACGTCGGCGGTGCGTTCATTCGCTCCGAGAGCGGGCGCACGTTTCCCATCTACGAGGGAAAGGGGACCGACAAGTTCTTCGCCAATGTTCCACAATGTACGCGCAAGGACGTAAGGAACGCCGTCGAGGCCGCCGCCAAAGCGGGCCCCGACTGGGCGAAGCGCACCCCATACAATCGCGGCCAGATCATCTACCGCCTGGGTGAGATGATCGAGAGCAGGAGCGATGAGATGGCGGCGGCGATCACACGCTCGGAGGGCTCGTCGAAGCGAGACGCGGAGAAGGAAGTTGCCGCGACTGTCGACCGGCTGATCTACTACGCGGGCTGGGCGGACAAGTACGAGCAGGTGCTTGGCAACACGAATCCCGTGTCGGGGCCATTCTTCAACTTCACTGTGGCCGAGCCGATGGGAATCGTCGGGGTAATTGCGGGGGATCGCGATCCTTTGTTCGGGTTGATGAGTCAGATTGCGCCTGTGATCGTGAGCGGCAATGTCGTCGTCGCTCTCGCTTCCGAGACACAGCCGTATCCGGCAATCGTGCTCGGCGAGATGCTGGCGACTTCGGATCTTCCGGGCGGGGTCGTCAATCTGCTTACGGGTTATCGACGCGAGCTCGTACCGACGTTCGCGTCGCACACCCACCTGCGCGGGGTGAGTGCCGTCGTCGGTCCCGATGAAAGGAAGGAGCTGAAGCTCGGCGCAGCCGACAGCGTGAAGCGCGTCCGGACGCGGCAAGCCGAGGAAGATGTCGACTGGTACTCGGAGAAGAGCCAGGGAGTCTATGAGATTCGCGACTTCGTCGAATTCAAGACGACCTGGCATCCCATCGGAGTGTAGCCGCAGCGGTGCGGCATGGTAATGCCCTTTCGGGCGTCCTCGACTCTCCAACGTCTGACCTAAAGATTAGGCTGCGGGCTCTTTGCAGTCTTTGCTGCAACCTCCAAACAACGTGAGGGCAGCCATCTGTGCTGGAGGCAACGGCTTGAACGAGTGGGTCGCTCCTGAGAGTCGCAGAAAGAAACTATGTAGGCCTGGTGGCGAACGAGTGCACGAGCCGCCACCGTAGACACTTCACCTTCCTCACGAGAAGAGTCTATGCCTACGATGACGACCCGCACATCTGCCCCGACGTTACTCCTCGCCCTCGATCTCGGCA